>NZ_QUIO01000008.1:0-127737 GCF_003480145.1 Ruminococcus sp. AM42-11
CAGCCGACACACAGCATTTGGGCAATGTGTATTACTCCAGCGAGCCATTTCAGGCGCGCTCTTAGCGTAAGCGAAATCCAGCGCTTACGGAGACTTATGCGTGAGGGCTCTCCCGAACGCATTAGTCGCAGTTAGCGATTAGTTCGCTGGAGCGTTGCGCCGGCGAGTGAGTAATACACATTGTCCAAATGCGTTCGCATTGAAGAACTTTTAATCAATTAAATAGCAACTTTCTTAGCGTCCTAAATAAATTTTCAGAAACTCATAAATTTCTTCTTCAGTTGGCGGACATCCTTCCAGGTGGTTGGTGAAGTGGCGGGTGCAGTGGCCGATTCCCAGGGTGCCTTCCTGGTTTCGGTAACCTTGACCGATGGAGATTCGGGTGGTCAGGTTTGAAAGGAGGCCTTCTTGCTTCAGGCGGTCAAGGGCAGGGATCAGGTTGCCGTAGCATGCGCTGCAGGATTCTACTTCTTCTACAGCGTCGGCAAGCTCTACCACTTTTCGGGATTTAGGAATGGGAGCGCCGGGGTTGCCGTCGAGGGCGTGGATTTCTGCCTGGCGGATGTCGGCGCAGCCAACACCAAGGGTGGCAGCCTTTGTGATGTAGGGAACCTCTTCTACCTGGTAGTACATCATGTCGCAAACGTAGGCATCCATAAGAACCGGATCCACAGCTGCCAGAACGCGGTTCATCTCTACGGGGTTGCCGCCATCCTCGAAATCCAGGTCTCCGCAAATATTGTCTACCACGATGAAATCCTGGTGGATAGCAAGGCCCAGGTGAGCGATGGGGTCATGGAGACCTAATGCGTGAAAACGGCGCTTCTCAGAATTAGGGAGAAGACCTTTCATGTTCTTCAATGCACAGGTGATTTTGGTCTGACAGTGACCTTTTAGTACCGGAACATTAATAAGGAAGTCCAGGTCAAGGACACTTTTACAGATGTTTAAGATCATATCGCCACATTGTACAGGCACTCCCTTTTCCTTTTGCATGTCAAGGAACGGAACGTTATATTTTTCACAGAGGGACTTGAAACCACAGACTTCGTAGGATTCGGAGGTCTTATCTCCTACCCAGGAACCTTCCATGATCACCAGATTGGAAAACCCTTTTTCCTGAAGATATTCTACGATTCCGGCGACTACCTCTGGGTGAGTGGTGCCGCCCCAGTAGGCTTCCATGGGGGCGACCAGGTTTGGCTTGATGCCGATCCGCATATTGTACAAACCAAATTCTGAATTCTGTTTTTCCACAGAATCCGAAGAATAAAAACAGTCCACTTCTGCTTCAGAGTTGTCAATAAGACTGCTCTTTGTTTCAAACTTCGCTTCTGTTATAATCTTCTCACTATTCTGCTGTAAACCTGCCCCGGAATTTTCTGAAAGCACCTTCAATCCGCATTTCTCAAACTTCTTCTCTATCTCCCCTGCCAGATTGCACGCCTCCAGCAGTTCTTTCGTCATCTCCTTATATTCAGTTCCGCATTTTATAAAAATCTGATTCTTCTTCATTTCCGGATCAGTACTCCTTTTTCTCCATAATCTTTATGGATATTGTACAGGAAATCAGAAGCATTAGCAACATAAGAACAAATAGCATCGCCAGACAGACTGGGATTCCAAGGTTCCAAATGCGCAGGCCCAGATTTTTCAGACCTGAAAAATCCACTTTCATTTTCTGGCATAGTTCTACGCCAATCCATCCTACAGCCATGATGCCAAATACAAGAACAAGTAGCACCAGCCTTCCTGTAGAGCTTCCATATTTCAACTGTACCGGAAACACAACCGCATTTGCGAAAACAGCAAGAAAAAGACCGGCAGCTGCAGAAGCGATCAGTTCTTCCCAGGACACCATACGATATCCGGAAGCATTTACACCAATTGCAATTGCAACAGCAACAGCCCACAATACCGTGACCATCCCTGCACCCAGCAGATACTTCTCCTTCACATATTCTTTCCTGCTGATAGGAAAAGTAAAAATATAAGGCATACCATTATCCATATCATCACTTGCTATGGTATTCAGTGCCATAACAGCAGCCAGAACAGACACATAACTGATTAGAAAAGAAGGACCTGCGGAAGTACTAAGGAAACAGAAAATGGCTATAATATATACGCCAATGAACGTTTTCATGTTTCCCCTCATAATTTCCATGTCTTTTACAAACATACCTTTCATAATACTTCCCCCTTGATCATCATAGTAATAACCTTGTCCACAGACCCACGTTCTATTGCAAGCTGCGGGTAGTTCTCCGCATAAAATGCACGCTCATCTGTGAGACAGCTGTAGCCGTATTGCTCCTTCTTCACCTTGAGAATATGCTGCTTATCAAGCAATTCATATTGCTTCTCGTCAGCCTTGATAAGACCATATTCATCCAGCAGCACATCTGTATTCTCATGAAGCACGATCCGTCCCTTATCAATCATATAGATATCATCACACAGGCTCTCCAGATCTGAGGAAATGTGGGAGCTGATCAGAATACTTCTTCCTTCCGTCTCCATATATTCCCGAAGGAGTTCCAGAATGCTGTCCCTGGCAATCACGTCCAGACCGGCTGTAGGCTCATCCAGAACAAGAAGTCTGGCATCAAAGCTGGTGGCTGTCAGCACTTTTAACTTTGCTTTCATTCCTGTGGAAAACTCTTTTAGTTTCTTATCCATGGGGATGGAAAACAGGCTGCACCGCTTCTCAAACATCTCCCGGTCAAATTTCTCATAAGTCTCTGTCAGAATATGCACAATCTGTTTCACGGTCAGACAATTGGAAAAACCGCTGTCAGAAAGTGTCGCGCCTATATCCGCTTTCTCTTTTTTGGAAATCTGCTCCATATCCTTATTAAACAGACGAATCTCTCCTGCATCAGGATGAACCAGCCCTAGAATAACCTTAAAGGTAGTAGACTTCCCTGCTCCATTAGCTCCGATCAGACCGGTGATCTGTCCTTCTTCTATTTCCATACTTACATCCAGGGAAAATCCAGGATAATTCTTCTGCAAATTCTTCAAACTCAGTAGCATATCTACTCCTCCATAATAAGCTCAAACAGTTCCCGGATCTCTTCCTCAGACAATCCGCTGATCCGCGCTTTCCGGATCACTTTCTCCAGTTCTGTCTCAATCTCCCGCTTCCGCTCTTCCATAAGAAGTCCCTGGTTATTCTTGGCAATAAAGCTTCCTTTCCCATGCACCGTAACCACGAACCCCTCTTCCTCCAGAAAGTCATACGCCTTCTTTACCGTAAGAGCACTAATCTTCAGCTCCTTCGCCAAAGTTCTCACAGAGGGAAGCATTTCCTCTTCCTTTAACGTCCCGTCAATGATCATCGCCTTGATCTGATCTGTGATCTGCTCATAAATTGGCTGCATCGACGAGTGATTAATTATGATCTTCATGTGACTCCTCCTTATGTAAACAGCATATAACAGTATTATACTGTTGTCAAGTGTTATATGCTGTTTATTTCCACTTAATTCATAGTTACTTTGAACAATCAGCCTGGGATGGGCAGTGTGTTGCGGACAGTTAGTCAAAAAACGGGATTTTATGAGTATAGCGCAGGTCCATAAACACTGTCTGAGCCCAGCATGGGCGAGTTTGTTTATGGAACCTGCAATCGACGACGGAGTAAAATCCCGTTTTTTGACGTTGTCCGCAACACACTGCCCATCCCAGGCGTCCGCCTTCGCCACACAAAAAAAGACGTGCATACCTGAGTCTAGAGCGTGTTTGAAAAATGCTTTCTGCAAGATGTGCGTCACAATTTGTGGGAGATTTCGCCCGGATGAGGGCGCCGTAGCGGGCTACGGCAACCGAATTCGGGTGAAATCTCCCGCAAAGTGGGACGTGCAGATTGCGGGAATGATTTTTCAAACACGCTCTAAACTCACATACACACGCCAATATTTTTATTCAGCTTTATTAAACACTTCTTTATCCACAGCCCCATTCTGGCAAGCCACAATGGTCGTACAAACAGCATCACCGGTAATATTAACCGCTGTTCTTGCCATATCCAGAATACGGTCAATACCCATGATAATACCGATTGCCTCAACTGGAAGACCAACAGAATTAAATACCATAGTCAAAGTAACAAGTCCAACACTTGGAATACCTGCGGTACCAATGGAAGCCAGTGTGGCTGTTCCGATTACTGTAATATAATCCATAGGAGTCAGCTGGATTCCAAAAGCCTGGGCAGCGAACATAACCGCAACTCCCTGCATAATGGAAGTACCATCCATATTGATAGTCGCACCAAGAGGTATGGTAAAAGAAGAAATCTTCTTGGAAACACCCATCTTCTTGTACAGCGTATCAATAGAAAGCGGAATAGTCGCATTGGAGGTTGCAGTGGAAAAGGCAAAGGCCATAACCGGGAAAAACTTTCTGATAAACTTCACCGGATTCAGGCCTGTGAACAGCTTCAGCAAAATCTGGTATACACCAAAACACTGGATTGCCAGAGCGATCAGAACTGCGATCATATATTTTGCCAGAGGCACAAATGCGCTGAAACCAATGGTTGCAAAAGTTCTTGCGATCAGACTGAATACACCAATGGGAGCCAGACTCATAACCATCATAGTCATTTCCATCATAATATCATTAAACTGGCTGATAAAATTGGAAACGGTCTCCGCACGCTCCCCAAGCTTTGCCAGGATCACACCAATGATCAAAGCAAACACTATGATCTGAAGCATTTCCCCACTTGCCAGGGACTTGATGGGGTTATCTGGAATGATATTGAGAATGGTCTGAACCAGAGAGGTGGACTCCATAGTCTCAATATCGGAAGCATTTACCTGGATCTTACTCATATCAAGACCAATTCCCGGTCTCAAAAGAGTTCCGATTCCAAGGGCAACTGCAACTGCCACCGCTGTTGTGACCAGATAAAATGCAAGTGTTTTTCCACCTACATTTCCCAGCTTCTTAGTATCACCAATAGCCATACTTCCACATACCAGTGAGCAGAAAACAAGAGGTACTACCAGCATTTTCATAAGGCGGATAAATCCCTGCCCAAGAACGTACAGCACTCCCTCAACGATCACATCATTCTTCACACTGCTATCCGGCACCAGGTAATGGAGAACCATTCCTGTGATTGCTCCGGCGATCAGCGCAATAAAGATCATACTGGTTAAGCTGATCTTCTTTTTCTCTTTTACATTCTTTTCTTTCTTCGCGCTCATCTTAGCCCTCCCGTTTTTCTTTCATAAATTCTTCCAGAGAATCCTTCCAGCCAGGCATCTCATATACATCGATAATGCGAAGGATGAAATTATCCAGAACTGCATATGCAGGTCTGGCAGAAGAAAGATCAGACTGCGGGGTAGGTACCGGATTCAGCTGCTCCTCTTTGCCTGCAAGGCGAAGTATCTCCTTTGCAAATTCATAACGATTGCAAACGCCCTGACAGGTTGCATGATAGGTTCCGTACTCATTGGTACGGATCAGATGCAGGATAATTCTTGCCAGATCTTTGGCACTTGTAGGGGAACCATACTGATCCTCCGCTACAGCCAGAGCTCTGCCCTGATCTGCAGCCTCCAGAACACGGTTTACAAAGTTATTTCCCTTTCCGAATACCCAGTTGCTTCGGATGATAAAGTGCTTGTGGGTAAACTCCTTCACATAATTCTCCCCGGCGCACTTGGATTTTCCGTAAACAGTCTTAGGGTTTGTATTGTCAAACTCCGTGTACGGCTTCTGTGCCAGACCGTCAAAAACGTCGTCTGTGGAAAGCTGCACCATCTTTGCCCCTGTTTTTCTTGCTACAAGGCTTAAGTTGCGGGCGCCTAAAGCGTTTACACGAAATGCTTCCTCTGGCTGCTTCTCGCAAAGCTCTACGTCTGTGATCGCAGCACAGTTGATGATCACATCCGGACGGTTGATCTCTCCAAAATGGAGAACTTCGTCTGTTTCTGTAATATCAAGCGCATTTTTGTCTGTATTCAAAACTTCAATTTCCAACGGATCCAGCACTTCATTAATTGCCTCGCCAATCTGGCCTTCAGATCCTACGATCCATACTTTCAGCATGTTTTCTCCTCCTTTTCACACGATAAATAATATTTTAACAAGCCAGGCCATACACTGTCAAGAAAAAAGATTGCGCCCTTTTTCCCAATCTGAAAATTGAATTTCCAAAACAGCTGTTAGCATCTTGAATTTCCCAGTCATACCTTGTATAATTTTTGCCAAATGAACAGGGAAGGATTCAGAATTATGAAAAGAAAAGTAGGGAAACGAAAAAAGCAGCTGCAGCAAAAATATTTCTTCCGAAAACTTCTTCTTACAGAAGGGATCCTGATCATTGCAGCAGTTATTATACTGGGAGGAGTTTTCCTCGTAAAAAGGATACGGGAAAATGTAAATACAGTTTCCATGGTTGAGGAAGCCAGCGGTCTGGACATGGATGACTCCAATTCTCTTGCCGCTGTAAAAGCCGCAATGGCAAGACCGGCAGAATTTTCTCCTAAATGCGTAGATTCCACCAGCCCATCTTTATACATAGAAACCACAGACATTGAGGTGGACGGACAGATACTTGCCAATACTTCGGATTATACCTCCACAGATACCCACTCCTTCGATGCCGGGATCAGCTACACAGATGTGGATGGAATCGTCACCTTCCGCGGAAACAATTTCCGCGACACTGCAGCCTATGGCAATACACAGATCAAAAATGGAAAAATCCAGGATCTCTGGACAGCAAAAACCGGCTCTATTACTTACGGAGATGCCACCTGGTCCGGAAGCGGCTGGACCGGACAGCCTCTTATGGAAAAATGGTCCCAAGAAGTAAAGAAGTCCATGAATATGTACGACTGGGCAAAGGAAAAAGACGATCTTGTAGAAGTGATCTATGCCTGCATGGACGGCTATGTATATTTCCTGGATCTGGAAACCGGCGAGGCTACCAGAGATCCCCTTTACCTTGGTTTCACCTTCAAAGGAGCAGGTGCACTTGATCCCAGAGATTATCCAATTATGTATGTGGGCGCAGGTTATGACAGCAATGAAGGCACTGCCAGGGTCTTTGTTGTGAATCTTCTGGACTGCAGTGTGATGTATACCTTTGGAAATAATGATGAATTTTCCCTTCGCGGAAATTTAAGCTACTTTGATTCCTCCGCCCTTGTGGATGCTGCCACAGATACCCTGATCTATCCAGGAGAGAACGGAATTCTTTATCTGATCAAACTGAATACCAGTTATGCCCCGGAAGCAGGCACCTTGTCCATCAATCCGGATCATATTGTGAAATGGCGCTACTACGGAACACGTACCAGCGTAGGTTCCTACTGGCTTGGCATGGAGGACAGCGCAGCCATCTATGACGGTTATCTTTTTATTGCTGATAACGGCGGCAATCTGATGTGCCTGGATCTGAATACCCTGCAGCTTGTATGGGTGCAGGATATTCTGGATGACTCCAACTCCACTCCTGTTTTGTCTGTGGAGGACGGACACCTTTACCTGTATGTCAGCACCTCTTTCCGTCTGGGCTGGCGAAGCAGCACCACTGCAGAGGTTCCTGTCTGGAAAATTGATGCGGAGACAGGAGAGATCATCTGGCAGACCTCTTACGACTGTTCCTCCGAGGACAGTGTTTCGGGCGGTGTACAGTCTACCATCGCTGTTGGAAAAGAAGAATTGTCGGATAACATTTATGTGACAGTTGCCAGAACCGGCGGACAGGCACAAGGTGTACTTGCATGCATTGATAAAAATACCGGGAAAGTAAACTGGGAACATGAATCTGCCTATGCCTGGTCTTCACCTGTATGTGTATACAATCCGGATGGCAGCGGAAAGGTTCTCTACTGCAACAGCACAGGACATATCTATCTTCTGGATGGAAAAACAGGAGATGTTCTTGACTGCCACCAGATCAGTGAGGGAGTCATCGAAGCATCTCCTGCTGTATATCAAAGTTATATGGTTGTGGGAACCAGAGATTGTAAAATATGGGGGATGGAACTGCAGTGATGCGGTTCCTCCCCATTTTATTTATGCGCTAGGCGAGCCAAAGTTCGTGCCTGCACGAAAAACCTTGGTGACTGACGCGATAACGAATAAAACTCGCAGAGCGTGCTTTGTCTCATTTACTCGATAGGCGAGCCAAACTCGCGCAGCGTATTTATCGCGTTTACTCCGATTTAATCGCCCAGCGCATTTTCGTAGACCGTGCGCGTCCATTCTGGGCACATTCCTGGGCTGACGGACGGATCACGTCTCTGGAATAATCGGAATAAATTCCCTCTTTGTATCCAGCCTTCAGCGCTTTCTTCACCAGCTTATCCTCTCCTGAATGGAACGTAAGGATTGCCGCTCTTCCACCAGGCTTCAGTGCTCCCGGCAACTTCTCCATAAACTCATACAGAACCTCAAACTCCCGGTTCACATCAATCCGAAGGGCCTGGAAAGTACGCTGGCAGGTCTTTTTGATGGTCTCCTTCTTCTCTTTTTCCGGAAGGAAATCCAAAGTTTTCTCAATGACCTGGCGAAGCTTTGTGGTGGTATCCATGTGGTTTCCCTTGCGGATCTCATCTGTGATTGCCTTGGCAAGCTCCTCACAGTATGGCTCGTCTGAATTTTCATAAAGCATTCCTGCAAGCTCATCCCGGGTAATATGTTCCAGGCGCTCTGCCGCACTGATCCCGGCTTCCTGATTCAGGCGCAGATCCAGAGGTCCGTCTGCTTTGAAGGAAAAACCTCTCTTGGGATTATCGATCTGCATGGAGGACACGCCGAGATCAGCAAGAAGGAAATCAAAACCTCCCACTTCTTTTGCGATCTCATCAATGGTACAGAAATTCTGAAGTTTAATGGTAAGAATATCCTCCCCAAAGCCAAGATCTTCCAGTCTTTTCTTTGTCTTGGCTGCTTCCTCATGGTCTACGTCAGTGGCATACATATGCCCCTGTCCCTGCAGGCACTGAAGCATGGCCTTTGTATGACCGCCGTAGCCAAGTGTGGCATCAAAGCCAATCTGTCCTGGTTTGATCTCCAGAAAATCAATAATCTCTTTTACCATAATAGAAATATGCATGCCTGCCGGGGTATTCCCTTTTTGCATTACATGCTGAATGGTATCCTGGTATTTCTCTGGCTGAAGTTCTTTATATTTCTCCTCAAATTTTTTCGGGTATCTGCCCTTGTAGCGCACTCTGCGCTTATGAGACTGCTGCCCCTCCTGCACACTCTGCGCATTCTCATGCTGTCTGTTCTCTTTTTCCTGTGACATTCTGATCTCCTGTATCTTTTTATCTGTTGCCATCTACCAATTTCGCAGAAAAATTCTTTATGCCGGAATTCTCACCCATTTCGTAAACAGCAACTTTCATTTGCTAATTCTGCCGCATCATCACATCAATGTTTCCAAACTACAGCTAACATCTTCTGTAATTACCCCTGCTTCCGTTTCTCCAATTCCATACTGATTTTCGAAACAAACAGATCAAACGCCACGTCATTCTTTCCGCTGTTGATCACAATATCAGCCTTGGAACGAGTGGGCTCTACATAAAGGTAATGCATGGGTTTCACTGTATTTAAGTACTGTTTAATAATTCCATTCAAGTCTCTTCCCCGCTCTTCCACATCACGAGAAATCCGGCGGAGGATACGCTCATCGGCGTCAGCTTCCACATAGACCTTAATATCAAGGAGCTCACGCACTCTGGGATCTGCCAGAAGAAGGATTCCCTCCACAAGGATCACCGGACTTGGGGTGATATGAAGGATCTTGTCGGAACGGTTATGTTGGGAATAATCGTAAACCGGACAGTCAATAGCTTTCCCCTGCCTCAGAAGTTTCAGATGCTCCACCAGAAGCTCTGTCTCCAGGGAATCCGGATGGTCGTAATTCACAGTCACACGCTGCTCAAAAGGGATTCCATCCTGTCTGCGGTAATAATTGTCGTGATAAAGGACTACTACGTCATCTCCAAAACGCTTTTTAATTCTGTTTGTAAAAGTAGATTTACCGGAGCCGGAGCCGGAGCCGCCGGCAATTCCTATAATAAGACTTTCCATATTCTTCTCCTACCTGTCAAGATCAAATTCTTCCGGCATAAATCTCGGACAAATGTTCTCTGAGGTACAAATTACAGTTGAGGAAAGACGGGTACCAATGGCACATGCCTCTCTCATTGTTTTTCCATAGGTAAGACCTACGCACACACCTGCAAAAAAGGCATCTCCCGCGCCTGTGGTGTCAACCACATCTACCTTCATAGCTGGGTAAACGCCCCAGTTTCCTTCCTGATCTGCATAAGCTGCACCATCACTTCCCATGGTAACCACCATCTTTGGAATATGGGCGGACTGGATCCTTTTTGCCAGACACCGGGCCATCTCTTCAGGCTTCAGGTCACCGTAATCCTCAGAAAACAGGATGCCCGCTTCCTGCTGGTTGCATACAAAGCAGGCTGTCCGCCTTAAGAAGTCACGTCTTTCAATGGCAATGGTCATATTCGATACAAGAGCGTATACTTTTTTGCCGTATTTCTCTGCATAGTGAAAGGTCTTCTTCACAATTTCCTTGTCAATATCGATTTCGATCACAACGCTGTCCGCATCCTGGAAAATTTCATCTCCGTGTTCATCCAGGATCTGCTCTATCGGACGATGGTCCGGACGTTTGGAAATAGATGCCACCACATCTCCGTCCTGGTCAAAGACAGCCAGCCAGGTTCCCATGCCGTTTTTTACCTTACGCATATATCTGGTATCTACTTTATGACGCTCCAGTTTGCGGATCACATCATCCCCCATAGCGTCGTCATCTACCAGACTGACAAAGGTTGGTTTCAACTCTATATTGGCAATATCTTCCACTACATTTCTTCCTACACCGCCGTGGATCTGCTGGATCACACCGGCATTTCTTCCTCCAGGAATAAATGGTGCTGTGGAATACCCTTTCACATCGATAAATACATCACCGATTACAACAATTCCCATATTATTACTTTTCTCCTTTGTTACGTGATACCTTTTGGTTTGCGCTGCCTCTTATGGAACCCGCACTGCCCCACGGCTACATACCGGCTATGATTTCCGTCACCAGCTTTTTAAAAGATTTCGCCACTCTGTCTGCAGTCTCCTGAACCTCCTTGTGGTTCAGCTCCTGTTTCGAAATGCCAGCTGCCATGTTGGTGATACAGGAAATTCCGCACACTTCAATTCCCATATGACGGGCTGCCATTGCCTCACATGCAGTGCTCATTCCAACTGCGTCACCGCCCCATATAGCCGCCATTCTCACTTCAGCCGGAGTTTCATAGGCAGGGCCTGTAAACTGCACGTATACGCCCTCCTGGAGACCTATACCACATTTTTCCGCACTGGCGCGGATCACCTCTCTCAGACGTCTGCTGTATACCTCACTCATATCCGGAAATCTGCATCCCAGCTCCTCAATGTTCGGTCCGATCAGCGGACTTGGAATTCCTGTGGTAATATGATCGGTGATCATCATAAAATCGCCTGGTTTAAAATTCGGGTTCACTCCACCGGCTGCATTTGTAAGAAACAGCTTCTTCGCCCCCATCATGCCTATCAATCTTGTGGGAAGAACTACATCCGTCATTGGATAGCCTTCATAGTAATGCACTCTTCCCTGCATGATCACAACCGGCACATTTTTCACATATCCAAATACAAATCTGCCTTTGTGGCCTGCAACTGTGGAGGTTGGAAAACCTTCAATCTCTGTATAGTCAATGGTGGTTTCGATCTGGATCTCATCTGCATAATCTCCAAGGCCGGATCCCAGGATCAGCGCCACTTCCGGTTTAAAATCTGTCCTTTTTCTGACACTTGCAAGACAAGTCTCTAATTTCTGATATAAATCGCTCATGTACACCTTCTCCTTTATCTACAGCTATCCGGCTTATTGCCAGGACAGCTTATAACATTATTTTCATATAAACAGAAAGCCTTCAATACCATGCGTTTTGCCATAGTCTTGTTTTCCGTTTATACGTTGCCGATTTTCTCATCAACAGTCTGCTTTAGCCTTTCGTACTGCTCCCTGTCGATGTAGATCTGATTGCCTTTTTTCACGATCAGCTGTTCTGCTTGAAACTTCTTGATGGCGCGGCTGATGCTTTTCAGGCAAAGGCCTGTCTCATCTGCCAGATTCTGCCGGCTTTCGCCGATGCATAAAATGTCATTTTTGTTATATTTTTCGAACCATTCCGAGAAGAGTACAGCTAATCTGTCAGCCCCTTCCAAAAACAGGTACAGACGGTTCCGCCGCTCTTCCTCCAACAGGGAAGCACAGGTAAGCTTTGCCTCCATGCGAAAAGCTTCCGTATCTGAATAAATCCATTTCTCATACTGCGCTCTTGGAAGCTTGGTAACAATACACTCTGTCTCTGTCTGCAGGGTGGTCTGGTAGGTATCCTGTCCCAGGATCACCTCCATACCACCAAGCGCAATGAGATTCATAGGCTTCATAAAATCATAGGCAATGCCGGAAATCCGGTAATCAGTGGCTTTTACCCTTCCTCTGGCAACAAAGAAAATCGTATCTGCCGGTTCATTTTCCCTGATAAAAGTAGTTCCGGCTTCCATTATCTCACTCTGAAACAGGTCCATAAGCCATAATGGCGCAGTACGGAAATACGCCTCAAATTGTTTCTGTTTCTCACGTTCCAGTTCACGAAGGAATGGAAGTACATCGTGTAAATAGGTGTGTTTCATATGATTTCCTCATCTTCTGCCATGTGCTGCAAATCATTTGTTTCTATCCGGCTTCTGCCGCAAAAGCAGACAATCCACCGGATGAACAACCGCTATCCAACAGCTACTTTTCTATTTTAGCATAATTTCTCAAGAATGGAATGTCCGATAGTTCCTTCCGGCATTTTCACGTCAAAATTATCTGCTACTGATGCGCCAATAACGGAAAAAGTATCCTCGTTTTCAAGGGGGCCACCCTCTTTCATAGTCTTGGAATAAGCCAGGAAGGGAACATACTCTCTGGTATGGTCAGTGCCGTTATAGGTGGGATCATTCCCGTGGTCCGCGGTAAGAATAAGAAGGTCATCCTCCCGAAGCTCTTCCAAAAGAATGCCCAGATTCCTGTCAAACTTCTCGATTTCCTTGCCGTAGCCTTCCACGTTTCGTCTGTGTCCCCACAGGGCATCGAAATCAACCAGATTCACAAAGCAAAGTCCCCTGAAATCCTCTTTGCAGATCTGGATGGTCTGCTCCATGCCGTGTACGGAGCTGTCAGAATGATAGGTCTTTGTGATTCCTTCTCCGCAGAAAATATCGTTGATCTTCCCTACACCGATCACATCCAGCCCATTATCCTTTAACGCATTTAATGCAGTCAGACCTGTTGGCTTCAAAGCATAGTCATGCCGATTACTTGTTCGCCTGAACTCACCTTTCTTTTTGCCAACGTATGGTCTGGCGATGACACGGCCTACACGCCATTCATCTTTCCGGGTAATTTCTCTTGCAATCTCGCAGCAGCGGTACAAATTCTGAAGATCAAAGGTTTCCTCATTTCCGCAGATCTGAAGAACAGAGTCGGCTGAAGTATACACGATCATGGCACCTGTATGGATTTCTTCCTCCCCAAGCTCTTCAATGATCTCCGTTCCGCTGGCGCTCTTGTTTCCAATCACGCGCTTGCCGCAGCGCTTCTCCAGCTCCGCGATCAGCTCCGGCGGAAAGCCGGTGGCTGTGAAAGTCTTAAACGGCTTCTCTGTCTTAATTCCCATCATTTCCCAATGACCAGTCATTGTATCCTTGCCATTGCTGGCTTCGCCTACGCGCATGTAACGTCCAATCGGCTTCTCCACACCTTGCATATTTCCTGCCGGATGAAGATTTAACATTCCAAGCTTCTTAAGATTTGGTATTTCCAGGGAGCCCATTTTATCCAGAATATGTCCGAATGTATCCACTCCCACATCCCCGAATTTCTCTGAATCCGGCATGGCACCGATTCCCAGAGAATCCAGAACGATCACGAAAATCCTTTCATATTTTTTCAAAATAAAATCCCTCGTTTCCAATATTTTATCCTTTTATTCCCAGTTCAGAATACAATCTCGCTTTCACCTCATCAGTGGCAAATGCCGTATCCACTGCATTCTTCATCATCAGCCGTATCTCTTCCTCCTGAATGCCATACGTGTTCTGGATGAACTGAAGCTCTTTGGTA
Organism: Ruminococcus sp. AM42-11; assembly: GCF_003480145.1. NCBI lineage: Bacteria > Bacillati > Bacillota > Clostridia > Eubacteriales > Oscillospiraceae > Ruminococcus > Ruminococcus sp. AM42-11. The sequence continues at coordinate 14,231 of NZ_QUIO01000008.1, forward strand.
AGGCTTGTGTTGCTCACTGTACGGTTGTCCGTGTTGATGGAAACCTTCAATCCTGTGTTCAGAAATTCCCGGATGGGATATTCTGACGGACTGTTTACTGCTTTTGTCTGAAGATTGCTGATGGGACACATTTCAATTCCAATGCCTCTGTCAGCCAGCTCTTTTTGAATATTATAATGACCTCGCATGGCGATTCCATGTCCGATCCTGCCGGCTCCCGCTTTTACAGCATCCACAATGTTCTGTACGCTTCCGCACTCTCCTGCATGAAGGGTAAAGGGCATCTCCAGCTTACGGGTGTTCTGAAAAAGCTCCATAAACTGTGCCATGGGATATGCTGCTTCCGCACCTGCCAGATCCGCCGCACACACACCATATCCCAGATATTCACGGGCTGTTTTTATCATCCGGCTGTTGTCATCCTGGCTGTGATGACGCATGGCACAGGTAATCACACCAAACTCCGTTCCAAAGTCTGCTCTGCCCCGCTCAAGGCCTTTTAATACCGCCTCGATCACAGCACGGCAGTTCATTCCGGAGGTCTCTGAAAGAAGAGGTGCAAAACGGATTTCTGCGTAGCGTACATTTTCCTGGCTCATGGTGCGAAGTACATCGTAGCCAGCTGCCTCAAGCCCCTTTTCATCCATAATGCACTGACCCGGAAGCGAAAATTTCTCCAGGTATTCTGCAAGGCTTGTGCAGTCATCGGACACGCTAAGCTCTTCCGGCTGTACCCTTCTTCCCAGCTGGCTCTCCATGAACTCCCGGCTTAAAGACCCATCCAGATGACAGTGAAGCTCTGCCTTTGGTAGTGCTTTTAATTGTTCGATTGTCATAATTTTTTCTCCTGCAATTCTTTATGCTGCCTTATAACTGCCGGATTCAATGCCAGATCACTCTGTTTTCGGCATTTTCCGGCATACTTCATAATACTATTCTCCAGTCAGCAGCTTTCATGCCAGATTAGAAGGTCCGAATCCTAACGGCAGGAGTTCTTTTAGTGTATACACATCATAATGCTCTTTGTCCACCGCCAGAATGACCTGGAAGGTTTCCGGGTTGCAAAACTCCATCATGACCTGTCGGCACACGCCGCAGGGAGCTGCATATTCTGTGAGCACGCCAGCCTTACCGCCGACAACACAGATAGCCTGAAAATCCTTCACCCCTTCGCTTACTGCCTTGAAAAATGCGGTACGCTCCGCACAGTTTGTGGCTGTATACCCGGCATTTTCAATGTTGCAGCCTGTGTAAACCTGCCCGTTTTTTGCAAGGAGGCTGCGCCTACTTTAAAATTGGAATATGGTGTATAGGAATATTTCAGCTGGTGGATTGCTGTATCAATCAGCTGGTTAATCATCTCTTTTTCCATTTTCACACCTCTCTTATCATTCACATTTTCTGATTGTCTCTGACAACATAATGCTCTTCTCGATGAACGTCGTTATAATCTGATCAATTCCGGAGACAGCATCTGTTCGCCTTTACAATCAATGACCAGATCAATATCCTGTGGCTTTCTCATTTTTTACAATTTTTATAATTCGGCTGGTTCCCAGTCGGTCTGCACCAAGTGCAAGGAACTTCTCTGCATCCTCCAGGGAAGAAATTCCGCCTGCTGCTTTCATCTTTACATTTGGTCCGATATGTCTGGAGAAAAGCTCAATGTCTGCAAAGGTTGCACCTGCACCGCCAAAACCGGTAGAGGTCTTAATATAATCTGCGCCTGCTTCTGTTACAATCTGGCACATTTTAATTTTTTCCTCATCTGTGAGGAAGCAGGTTTCAATGATAACCTTCAGGATCTTGTCACCGCATGCAGCTTTTAAGGTGCGGATCTCGTTCTCAATCAGGTCATATTTCTGATCTTTCAGCCAGCCGATATTGATTACCATATCGATTTCGGAAGCACCATTTGCAAGAGCATCTTTTGTTTCAAATTCCTTGGCTGCTGTTGTCATGTAGCCATTTGGGAAACCGATAACCGTGCACACTGCCATTTTTCCATTCATGTATTCTGCTGCCTGTTTTACATAGCTTGGCGGAATGCATATGGATGCAGTTCCATATTCCATCGCATCATCACAAATCTGTTTGATTTCTTCCCAGGTAGATGGCTGGAGAAGAAGGGTATGATCCACATGTTTTAAAATCTCTTTTACGTCCATTTATTTTCCTCATTTCTGTTATCTCTTTATATTGCCCGAAATTACTGTATCGCAATTTACTGGCAGGATTCATATCTGTTCTTTATTTGATTGTCTAGTACATCGAATATTAAGTAACTGCAAGATGTTCGTCACAATTTGTGGGAGATTTCGCCCGAATGAGGGCGCCGTAATGGGCTACGGCAACCGAATTCAGGCAAAATATAACGCAAAGTGGGGCGTGCAGATTGCGATGTCACGGTCTTAATTCGACGAATCCTCCCGGATCAGCTTTCTCACAGCTTCAACAGCCACCTGGATTGCCATATCTGTATCATGCACAACCGGATTATCCAGTCCCAGCTTCTCTCTTTCCTGATTTGCAAGCACAAGGAAACAGGAGCCAGCTCTGGCACGAAGCTTGCCAGCTGCGATAAAAAGCGCTGCAGATTCCATTTCGGAAGCAAGACAGCCCATTTTCTTCCAGGCCTCCCATTTGTTGAGCAGCTCATAACCAACTGGCATTGCTTCAGGCTCATGCTGTCCGTAAAAAGCGTCTTTGCACTGGACAACACCTGTATGACAGGAAAGTCCTTTTTCTTTCGCAGCTGCCACAAGGGCGTTTGTCACGTCCAGATTAGCTACTGCCGGATACTCTATGGGGGCATATTCCCGGCTGGTTCCCTCCATACGGATGGCACCTGTGGCAATTACGATATCTCCGCTTTTTACCTCAGGCTGCATACCGCCGCAGGTTCCAATGCGGACAAAAGTATCTGCGCCGCACCGGGAAAGCTCTTCCATGGCAATGGAGGCAGACGGTCCGCCGATTCCGGTGGATGTCACGCTGACTTTCACGCCGTCCAGGGTTCCTGTATATGTGATATATTCTCTGTTGTCTGCAATGAGAACCGGGTTGTCAAAATACTGGGCAATTTTCACACACCTTTTCGGGTCTCCCGGCATGATTACGTAGCGGCCAACTTCCCCCTTTGCAACCTGGATATGATACTGCCTGCTGGCATCTTCAGAATAGTTTTTCATAGTGTCACCTCTGTCCTTTATCGTACGGAATACCTTCCGCCTTCGGCGCTCTGGAATTCTTGGATACAAACACCAGAACGATCAGGGAAATAATATATGGGAACATGTTGTATAATGTGCTGGGAAGCTTCAAGGCTACCAGCGCATCAAATCCTGTGTATACGTTTGACAGCGCACGGAAAAGACCGAACAGAAGGGCTGCCAGTCCGATGTTTACCGGCTTCCACTGTCCGAAGATCATAACAGCAAGTGCAAGGAAACCAAAACCAGCAACTCCGTTCTCAAATTTCCACTCACTTACACCGGCAGTGATATAAACCAGTCCCCCAAGACCGCCAAGTGCGCCGGAGATCAAAACGCCTGCGTAACGCATTTTAAAAACATTGATACCTACCGAATCGGCTGCCTGTGGATGCTCACCACATGCCATCAGACGAAGTCCAAATCTGGTCTTATAAAGTACCACATAAGAAGCAAGGAGGATCAGCAGTGCAAAAAGCATGAACCAGCTGAATTCAAATTTTCCAATTCTTATCAGGAACGCTTTCTTAGCCACCTTGTAGGCAACTGTGGAAGAAACGTTGTCTGGGTTTTCTGCCATGTTGATGGCTCTTACGATAACAACAGCTGCAGCCGGTCCAAGAAGATTCAGGGCCGTACCAACCAGTGTCTGGTCTGCATTGAAATGAATGGCAGCCACACCAAGGAGCAGGGAAAATATCATTCCCACAAGTACACTGGCCAGAACCACCAGAAGGATCACAACTGGTGCCGGAGCGGAATCCGGAAGATATTTCATCATCAGGGCACCGCCAAGTGCACCCATAACCATAATTCCCTCAAGACCAATGTTGATGACACCGCTGTGCTCGGAAAAACAGCCGCCAAGTGCTACGAGAATTAATACAGAAGCAAATATTAATGTATACTGAATCAATAATAACATTATTTTTCTCCTCCTTTTGCAGCTTTTTTCTCATCTCTCCTGTCGAGATAACGGTTTAACCAGAGTTTGAAGAAGAATACAAATCCACACAGATAAATGATAAACGCGGAGATCAGATCAGAGATCTGTGCACAATACATGGTCTTATCCACATAGCTTCCACCACTTGTAATATGCTGGATAAAATAAGAGGAAAAAATTGCTCCGATGGGGTGAAGGCCGCCAAGGAAGGCTGCTGCGATTCCATTAAAGCCCATGCCCGGAACGGTTGTCTGCTGAACCATCCAGGTCTCAATTCCGCTGAGATAGAAAACAGCTGCGCCAAGTCCTGCAAGGCCGCCAGCGATCATCATGGTTACAATGGTATTTCTCTTCTCTTTCATGCCGCAGTATTTTGCAGCATTTTTGTTCATACCTGTTGCGCGAAGCTCAAAACCGAATTTTGTTTTTTCCAGAAGTACCCACACTACGATTGCCATTACCACAGAAATAATAAGACCGATGGATACGAATTTGTTTCCGGAAAAGATCTCGTCCAGTCCACAGTTGGGAAGAAGAGCACGCTTATTGCCGCTGGAAAGATCTACAGTGTATGGAGTAGACTCGGATTTCACCTGGGTAAGAATCATATTCACCACATACAGGGAAATCCAGTTCAGCATGATACAGGAAATAACTTCGTTTACATTGAAGTAAGCCTTCAGTGCACCGGAGATGCCGCCTACCAGGGCTGCGATCACGATTGCTGCGATCATGCATACATACCAGGGCATGCCAAGTTTCAACGCAAAATACAGAGAAGCTCCGGCTCCAACTACATACTGTCCTGCTGCTCCAATGTTAAAAAGTCCAACCTTGTAAGCAAACAGAACGGACAGGGAACACATCAGAAGTGCGGAAGCCTTTACCAGTGTGGTTCCCATATACTTCATCATAGCCTTCTGGCTTGGATAGTAAAAATAATTCTTGATAATTGCAGTAATCGCACCCGCAGCTCCTGCAGGATTGATAATAAGAAGTACCAGATAACCGATGAGAAGACCGATCACAATGCATAAAAGAGAGGCAATGATGGTCTGAACCGCATTGTTTCTCAGAATGCTTTCTTTCTTTTTGGATTCATTATTCATTGCTCTTCGTCTCCTTTCTCTTTGATCCTGCCATGTAAAGGCCAAGTTCCTCTACGGTTACTTTTTTCGGATCAAATTCTCCTACGATTTCACCTTCGTACATTACCAGAATTCGGTCTGATACATTCATAACCTCATCCAGCTCCAGGCTGATCAGAAGAACACCTTTGCCTGCATCCCTTGCCTGTACCAGCTGTTTGTGAACATGCTCGATTGCTCCAACATCCAGACCACGGGTAGGCTGAACTGCGATCAAAAGCTCCGGATTCTTGTCAATCTCACGGGCAATGATTGCTTTCTGCTGGTTTCCACCAGACATGGATCTCGCCTTGGTGATGGCACCCTGACCGGAACGGATATCATACTGTTCGATCAGGCGGTTGGCATATCTGCGAATCTCTTTGCGTTTCAAAAAGCCCAGTTTATTGGTAAACTGTGGTTCGAAATATCTCTGAAGGACGATGTTGTCTTCCAGGGAATAATCAAGTACCAGGCCGTGTTTGTGACGGTCTTCCGGGATATGGCTCATGCCGGAGGTAAGGCGCTCACGGATTGGCATGTGAGTAATGTCTTTTCCATTCATAGTAATGGTGCCGCTCTTCAGTGGCTCCAGACCGGAAAGTCCATAGACAAATTCAGTCTGACCATTTCCGTCGATTCCGGCGATACATACGATCTCACCTCTGTGGACCTGAAGAGAAACGCCGTTGACTGCGTTATTCTTATGATGCTTGGAAGCAACCACCATATCCTTGATATCCAGAACAACTTCACCGGGCTTTGCTTCTTCTTTCTCTACAACAAAGTTTACGTCTCGTCCAACCATCATGGCGGAAAGCTTCTCTTGGTTGGTATCCCTGATGTCTACGGTTCCGATGCATTTTCCCTTACGAAGAACGGTACAGCGGTCTGCAACCTGCATGATCTCACCAAGCTTGTGGGTAATGAATAGAATGCTTTTGCCCTCGGCTGCCAGATTTTTCATGATCTGCATAAGCTCCTGGATTTCCTGCGGAGTAAGTACTGCGGTAGGCTCATCAAAGATCAGGATCTCGTTGTCACGGTAAAGCATTTTCAGGATCTCGGTTCTCTGCTGCATACCTACTGTGGTATCCTCGATAATGGCATCCGGATCTACAGAAAGACCATATTTTTCGGAAAGGGCCATAACTTTTTTACGTGCGCCCTCTTTCTGAAGGAAACCATTTTTTGTGGTCTCAACACCAAGGATAATATTATCCAGAACGCTGAAGCATTCTACTAATTTGAAATGCTGATGTACCATTCCAATTCCCAGGTCATTTGCATCGTTTGGATCTTTGATCTCAACTTTCTTTCCATCTTTGTGAATCTCACCCTCTTCCGGCTGATACAGACCGAACAGAACACTCATCAAAGTGGATTTACCTGCTCCATTTTCGCCAAGCAGAGCGTGGATTTCACCTTTTTTCAACTGAAGTGTGATATTATCATTTGCGATGATTCCGGGAAAACGCTTGGTTATTCCCAGCATTTCAATTGCATATTCACTCATCTTCGCTTTCTCCTTTTTTCATGGCAGATTCACAAACAGAACGCACAAGTGATAAAACGGTTACTGATCACTTCATTCACAAACCCCTCTCGAGCGAACAGTAATATAAGTCTTGTTATGACGGCACTTACGCAAAAAAGGGAAGTGGCCACTGCTCACTCCCCTTTTTATCACTGCATGGCCATTCTTCATGTTAAGACCAGTCTGCTTTCCTGTCGGAACCCTACCCGTGATTTATAATTGCATTTACTATGCGGAGTAGTTGGTTGTCTTATTTGATGCTGCCGTAATCATTTACTGTTATCTCAGTCTCTGGCATTGCTGTGATGTCGCTGCTTACTTCAATCTCGCCATTGTATAATTTCTTTACAAGATCTTTGTAATCATCTACAGTGAAATTGTCATCCCACTGGGTTGTCTCCATTGGGAGCTGTACATAGTTGTCTTCCGGGTTCTCAGATACAAGACCAAGATTGTCGATCTTTCCAGCGTAATCAGATTCCCAATTGCCATCCTTGATCGCATCAAGTGCAGTCTTTACTGTCGGTGCAAGACCCTTCATAGCGGAGGTAACAGTGATGTCCTCACCGATGATTCCGGACTGGTCAGAGTCAACACCGATTACCTTGCCGTCAACCTTCGCTGCTGCTTCTGCTGCAGATGTGTAGATTCCACCGCCGCATGCGAATACAACTTCAACGCCCTTGCTTCCGTACCAGGTATCCATGTAAGCTGTGATGTCTGCATCGCCGTAGAACTGTCCGCCGCATACATACTCAAGCTCAACGTCACTTGTGATTCCAAGCTCTTTGGCTGCTTCGTCTACGCCCTGAACATATCCATATCCAAAACGGGTAACAGCCGGTACAGACATACCGCCGAGGAATCCAAGATGCTTGTATCCAAGCTTCACAGCTGCATATCCAGCCATGTATCCGGAGATCTCTTCCTGATAGGTACAGCAGTAAACATTGTCTGCATTGTAGTAATCGGTCACTTCATAATCATCCGGATTGTAGGTGTATCCTTCGCCAACACCCTTCTCACAGATATCGCCTGCACTTACGTCTGGTGCAATAAACTTCACGTCCGGATACATCTCAGACTGCTCTACGATAGTAGCTGCGAACATATATCCCGGAAGTACGATCACGTTAGCTCCATCTGCTACAGCCTGGTCAACACTTGCGTTACGTGCCTCGTCAGAGTCGCTCTCTGGTTTATAATAGTTGAACTCAGAACCATTCTCTTCGGACCACGCCTTACATGCCTCGTAAGTGGTCTGGTTAAAGCTCTGGTCTGTAATATCACCAGAGTCAGTTACCATGGCGATCTTCATATCTCCAGCCTCAGCCTTCACCTCTGTCACTCCGTAAGCTGGTGCAAGGGAAAGTGCCATTGCACCTGCAAGAACCATAGCTGCAATTCTTTTCTTCATATTATTTTTCCTCCTTTTTTGAAATTGGCTTTGTTATCTCTACAATGACATATGTCTCACTTTTAAAACAGGACACATGTCCCTTTTTCTATATTTATTTTCATTTTCGTACAAAAAGGATATTTTTTCAAGTGTTTTTTAGTATATTTTTTTATATTTGTTTTTTTGTTAAAAGACATATGTCTCTTTTTTTATTTTCCGTATCATATATTTTGCCTTAATGATATTTATGCATCCGCACATTATAGCTGACGCATAAGATCACAGTAGCTCCGCTCCATGCTGCAATCTCTGCAAAGAAAATACCGTCCTGCCCGATAAAATGGGGAAGAATCAGCGCAGCACTGATACGCATGACAAATTCAGCCATACCACTTACCATAGGCATTAACGTATCTCCCAGTCCCTGCAGCGCAGATCTGTACACATACAGGAAGTACAACACCCAGAGCATGGCAGCCATAATAGAAAGGTATTTAAAAGCAATTGCAAGTACCTCCTGTGTCTGCTGCGGTTCACCTGAGATGAAAAGTGAGAGGATATTTTTTCCAAATAAAAACATGGCAGCAGAAATGATCAGTGAGGTAAGCAGGGAAAGCAGCATACTGCTGCGGACACCTTTCCTGATCCTGTCGATCCTTCTGGCTCCCAGATTCTGGCCCACATAAGTAACGATGGCATATCCATAAGAAATCGCTGCCATTTCCAACAGACCATAAAGCTTGTTTGTAGCTGTAAATCCTGCCACAAAAAGAAAGCCATAGCCATTGATCACATACTGGACTACCAGACCGCCTACACCGATAATGATATTCTGAAATACAACAGGAATACCAAGCTTCATCAGACGGGCATTCATTCCTGCGGCAGTCATAAAATCTGCTCTGGACAGATGAACAATATCAATTCTGCGTAAAATCAGAAAACAGTACACGGCGGAAAAACTCTGCGCAATCACAGTTGCGATTGCTGCCCCTGCCACACCCCATCCGAAGCCTGCCACAAAAAGGATATCCAATGAAATATTCAGTACCGATGCGATAATCATTGCAGTTAATGGGGTTTTACTGTTTCCCATAGCCCTTAAAGCAGCGGCAAACATATTATAAGCTGCAGTAGCTGGAATTCCGCAGAAAATAATACGCAGATATAATAATGACATTCCGATAATATTGGAAGGTGTATGCAGCCCTGTTAATACCAGTGCTGCAAAGGACTGGCTGAGAATGAATACTCCCACTGCGATGAATGCGGTCAGCCGATAACTGTGTGCCAGAGATTTACGCAGATTTTCAAAATCCTTTGCACCATAATACTGCGCGAGCTGAATGGAAAATCCCTGAGTGAGACCAGTGGATATTCCTGTGACAACCCACAACAGAAAGTCAACCGCACCCAGTGCAGCAAGGGCCTCCACACCTGCTATCTGGCCAACGACCATAGTATCCACCATTGTATAAAGCTGTTGACAGATATTCCCCAGCATCAGGGGAATTGCAAAAAGAATGATCAATCTCCCCGGCGAACCGGAGGTCATATCCTGAATCTTGGTTTTCATTTGTATAAAATTTCCTTTCCGGAGCATATTCTAGAAACAAAAAAACCTTGAAGAACCGTATTTCTACAATTCTCCAAGGCAATTTTTACGCTTGGACACATATCATACTGAAGTATGACTTAAATATATATTCAGAATGAATTATTTATTCTTCTGAGCGATAGCTGCCTGAGCTGCTGCCAGACGAGCAACCGGTACACGGAATGGTGAGCAGGATACATAGTCAAGACCGATCTTGTTGCAGAACTCTACAGAAGATGGATCTCCACCGTGCTCTCCACAGATTCCGATGTGAAGGTTCGGGTTAACTGGCTTACCAAGTTTGATAGCCATATCCATAAGCTTACCAACGCCAACCTGATCCAGTTTTGCAAATGGATCGTTCTCGAAGATCTTAGCGTCATAGTATGCGTTAAGGAATTTACCAGCGTCATCACGGGAGAAGCCGTATGTCATCTGAGTTAAGTCGTTGGTACCGAAGCAGAAGAAGTCAGCCTCAGAAGCGATCTGGTCAGCTGTAAGAGCTGCACGTGGGATCTCGATCATTGTACCTACTTCATATTTCAGATCTACGCCTGCTGCTGCGATCTCAGCGTCAGCTGTCTCAACAACAAACTTCTTAACATATTTAAGCTCTTTGATATCACCTACTAACGGGATCATGATCTCTGGGCAGATGTTCCAGTCAGCGTGAGCTTTCTTTACATTGATAGCTGCACGAATAACTGCTGTTGTCTGCATCTTAGCGATCTCTGGGTAAGTAACTGCCAGACGGCATCCACGATGTCCCATCATTGGGTTGAACTCATGAAGAGAATTGATGATAGTCTTGATCTCTTCTACAGTCTTGCCCTGAGCGTCAGCAAGCTTCTTGATGTCTTCCTCTTCTGAAGGAACGAACTCATGAAGCGGCGGATCCAGGAAACGGATTGTTACAGGGTTGCCCTCGAGAGCCTCGAACAGACCTTCGAAGTCTTCCTGCTGATATGGAAGAACTTTTGCAAGTGCTGCTTCTCTCTCCTCAACTGTTGTGGAGCAGATCATCTCACGGAATGCATCGATACGTCCCTCACCGAAGAACATATGCTCTGTACGGCAAAGACCGATACCTTCAGCACCAAGCTCAACTGCTTTCTTAGCGTCAGCAGGAGTATCAGCGTTTGTACGAACCTTCATTGTTCTGTACTTGTCAGCCCATGCCATGATACGTCCGAACTCACCAGCGATTGTAGCGTCTACTGTCGGGATGATTCCGTCGTAGATGTTACCTGTTGTACCATCGATGGAAAGGAAATCTCCCTCGTGGAACTCTTTGCCAGCAAGTGTAAATTTCTTATTAGCTTCGTCCATAGCGATATCACCGCATCCGGATACACAGCACTCACCCATACCACGGGCAACTACTGCTGCATGAGATGTCATACCACCACGAACTGTCAGGATACCTTCAGCAGATTTCATACCTGTGATATCCTCTGGGGATGTCTCAAGACGAACGAGGATAACCTTCTCGCCTCTCTCAGCCCACTCTACAGCGTCATCAGCTGTGAATACGATCTTACCACAAGCAGCTCCTGGAGAAGCTCCAAGACCTTTACCCATTGGTGTAGCAGCTTTCAGAGCCTTAGCGTCGAACTGCGGATGAAGAAGAGTATCAAGGTTACGAGGATCGATCATAGCTACTGCTTCTTCCTCTGTTCTCATTCCCTCATCAACAAGGTCACAAGCGATCTTCAGAGCAGCCTGAGCGGTTCTCTTACCGTTACGTGTCTGCAGCATGTATAACTGGCCATGCTCAACAGTGAACTCCATATCCTGCATATCTCTGTAGTGTGTCTCCAGAGTATGGCAAACTTCTGTAAATTTCTTGAATGCTTCCGGGAACTTCTGCTCCATCTCAGCGATGTGCATAGGTGTACGAACACCAGCAACAACGTCCTCACCCTGTGCATTGGTAAGGAACTCACCGAACAGACCTTTGTTTCCTGTAGCTGGGTCTCTTGTAAATGCAACACCAGTACCACAGTCATCACCCATGTTACCGAATGCCATCATCTGTACGTTAACAGCTGTACCCCAGGAATATGGGATATCGTTGTCACGACGATATACGTTGGCACGTGGGTTGTCCCAAGAACGGAATACGGCTTTGATTGCACCAACTAACTGCTCTTTCGGGTCAGCCGGGAAATCGGAACCGATTTTTTCTTTATATTCAGCCTTGAACTGCATAGCAAGTTCTTTAAGGTCGTCAGCTGTAAGCTCAACGTCAAGTTTAACGCCTCTTTCAGCTTTCATTTTGTCGATAAGCTCTTCGAAATATTTCTTACCAACTTCCATAACTACGTCAGAGTACATCTGGATAAATCTTCTGTAGCAGTCCCAAGCCCAACGTGGGTTGCCGGATTTCTCAGATAATACAGCTACAACGTCTTCATTTAAACCAAGGTTCAGGATAGTATCCATCATACCTGGCATAGAAGCTCTTGCGCCTGAACGAACGGAAACAAGCAGAGGATTCTCGATGTCACCGAATTTCTTTCCGGTAACTCCTTCCATCTTGGTGATTGCTTCCATGATCTGACCCATGATCTCGTCGTTGATCTGTCTTCCATCCTCATAGTACTGAGTACAAGCTTCAGTAGTGATTGTAAATCCCTGAGGTACAGGAAGTCCAAGGTTTGTCATCTCAGCAAGGTTAGCACCTTTACCACCCAGAAGGTTTCTCATATCAGCGTTACCTTCTGTAAACATGTAAACCCATTTTGCCATTTTACATTTTCCTCCTAAAAATTTGTTCATTGGTAACTGTTCAGTACCTTCACAGTTACTTTCATAAACATAAACTATGTTTTATACGCACATAGTTATTTTATAGGCTTATTCGTCATTCGTCAAGGTAATTCTGGCAAAAAACAGTCAAATTTTTATCATTTTCTCAATTTTTCTTTTTTCTTCCAGTATTCAGCACCAGATGACGGGGAACACCATTTACCATGATCGGCTGATAATCGCCCTGAATCAGTGGTTTAATATAGTCGATAAAATCTTTGGTCACATTATTTGCATCCTTGTTCATCCAGCTTCTCGGAACCAGCTTCTCTTCATTGGCGATTCGGTGTACATCGTAAATTCCGGTAGCTGCCATATATGGATCGTCAGATACACGGTCGATGACTACCATCTTGCCGGTGTCTCCTTCATCTGCTGCCTTTACGGCTGCACCGCCAACCATCATAGCCTCATCAATATCCACACGGGATGCCATATGGGAAGCGCTTCTCTGAAGAGTGGAAAGCTCTACGGCACGGGTTTTGCAGCCGCACTCTGCTGCCAGGAAATTCGCCAGATAGGTGGCAGTTCCCTGCAGCTGCTTGTGTCCAAATGCGTCCACATAATCTCCTACGCTTCCCAGCTCGCAGACATAGCGTCCGTCAGCCAGCTTGATTCCTTCGGATACAGCAATGACAACGGAGGATTTCTTTTTCAGAAGGTCTTTCACTTTTGCGAGGAATTTCTCAATGTCAAAGGGAACCTCCGGAAGGTAAATGAGGTCTGGTCCCTCGCAGTCTTCTGATTTGGAAAGTGCAGTGGCGCCTGTAAGCCAGCCCGCATTTCTTCCCATGATCTCCATAATGGTGATCATATTTTTCTTATAGGTGAGGCCTTCTGCGTCACGGATCACTTCCTTGGTGGAAGCTGCAATATACTTGGCTGCGCTTCCGAAGCCTGGGGTATGATCGGTAAGTGCAAGGTCATTGTCAATGGTCTTCGGAACACCAAGGAATTTCTGGGTCTGTCCGGTAATGATGGCATAATCAGACAGCTTCTTGATGGTATCCATGGAATCATTTCCGCCGATGTAGATAAATGCATAGATTTCCAGTTTGTTCAGAATATCAAAGATTTTCTCATAGATAGCTCTGTCTTCGTGGATTTCCGGAAGCTTATAACGGCAGGAACCAAGAAATGCAGACGGGGTCCTTTTCAGAAGCTCAATGTCAAGCTCGGAATGAATCTGGGTAGAAAGGTCGATATACTGCTCGTCAAGCAGACCCTGGATTCCGTGAAGCATTCCATATACCTTGTCAAAGCCACGCTCTACTGCATTCTTGTATACGCCTGCAAGACTGGAATTAATTACAGATGTTGGGCCGCCGGACTGTCCTACAATAATATTTCTTTTCTTTGCCATGGTGGTATTCCTCCTCTATTTCGAATGGATGTGGGTGTCGAAAATTTCTATGCCATTCACCCTATAATTGTATAGTTTACCAAAGGCGTATAACAAAGTCAATATGATATTGTACGTTTTGTATATTTAATTATGTTTTTATGTCATTTTTATATGAATTATTTATATTTTGGACAAATAATACAATTTTTTGATAGTGAAATTTACAGATATAGTGATATAATGGAGAAAACGCGCTCTGTGGAGTGCAGCAGACAGAATTCGCGCTCCACATACAACATCACACATGGAGGTTTTACATCATGAAAAGAGTTTTGGAAAATGACTTTCTGAAAGTGACCATTGACGACCATGGGGCTGAGCTGGTCAGCATTTATGACAAAGAGAAAGACCGAGAGGTGATCTGGCAGGGAGATCCCAGGTTCTGGGGACGTCACGCGCCGGTTCTTTTTCCAAATGTAGGAAAGCATTATGGAAATCATTACCGGATCGGTGATAAGGAATATGCTTCCAAGCAGCATGGCTTTGCCCGTGACACAGATTTCACATGTATTGATTCCACACTGGATTCCGTAACCCACCAGATTCGTTCTACAGAAGAGACCAAAGAGGTTTATCCTTTTGATTTTGTGCTCCGCATCCGTCATATTCTGAAGGGACGCACCCTTACAGTCAGCTGGAAGGTAGCTAATAATAGTGATGGGGATATGTATTTCGCCATCGGCGGACATCCGGCATTTCGTGTACCTGTTCTGCCGGATACCAAGAGAAGTGATTACCGTCTTACCTTCGACGGACAGGAAAGCCTTACATACCTTCTTCTTGACCCAGAGAGCGGCACGGCCAAGGCTGAAGAAAAGGCCACTCTGAAGCTGGAAAATGGCACCTGCCAGATTGAGGATCACATGTTTGACCACGACGCACTGGTATTTGACAATCAGATCACAAGAGCCGGCATCCAGCTGCCAGACGGCACTCCTTATCTGGAGCTGCGCTGTGTGGGATTCCCCAATTTCGGAATCTGGTCTGCTTCCCAGGATGCCCCATTTGTCTGCCTTGAGCCATGGATGGGACGCTGCGATGACTGCGGATTCACCGGAGATCTGTCGGAGAAGCCATTTATCAATCATCTGAAAATGGATGAAATGTTTGAGACGGCATATACTATTGAGATATTCTAAAACATGTTTGAAAGGGATTTTCTGCAAGATGTTCGTCACAATTTGTGGGAATGATTTTTCAAACAGGCTCTAAGCAGAGCAAAAAAATATCGGTACACCTTCCGCTCTTCTGGAAGTGTACCGATATTTTATTCACTCAATTTTCAGGCTCAGAAGACATCCTCAGTCTTTTCCCAGATCGTGTCTGAAAAAGGCTTTCTGCAAAATGTGCGTCACAATTTGCGGGAATGATTTTTCAAACAGGCTCTAGCATTAACGTAAACTGCCACCATCACCACAGTGACAGCAAATACAAACATCATCCCATACTGCTGGTATCCCATTGCAAGCAGGCTCCTTCTGCCTTTAAAGCATCTGGACAAGGCCTGCAGAACCGCGTAGTGAAGAACATAGATAAGCATGGAATAGTCTTTTCCCACTTTTGCCAATGCTCTGGTAAGCGAGTTCTCCACATAAAAATTCTGCCAGCCAACAAAAAGAAGAAAGATACAGATTGCCAGAAAAATGGTTCCGGCGTACTCTTCCTGCGTTCCCAGGGCATTTCGCTTTTCCAGCCACTTCTGCTCCATAACAGCCATATTCCAGAAAACAGGAAGTCCACACAGCAAAAGTCCCATTTTCTTCCTGTCCAGAAAGCTAAGAAGAGCCTCCTTTCTGGATCCAAACCAGCAGCCCAGCCAGAAAAAGGGAAGTCCGCAGTACAGGAAGTTCCTTGCATAATAAATGTGACAGTCTTCTTTTCCCACAAAAAACAAGGAATAGCTTCCCTTTATGAGACTTCCTGCCAACAGCACCGGAATCGCCAGATAAGCCAGCTTTCTCAGTCCCAGATGTTCTACAATAAAAGCAATTACAAGCACATAGAGAAGTGCCTGCAGATACCACAGGTGCGGCGAAAGCGGGGAAAAATTCCACAAAATAAAATCCTCCGGAACTCTTTCCTCAAACCTTGCAAGCAATGCTTCTTTTATATTTTCTCTTTTCTCAACTGCCAGAAGGATTTCCCATAGCAGGTAAAACAGATTTGCGCCAATGGTAATGGTGAAGATTTTGCCAAACTGCTTCAGTTCCCGTTTCTTCGCCACTGTTTCCGGGTAAAAGAATCCGGTGATCATAAAAAACACAGGCACTGCAAAGCGGCACAGGATCAGAAATTCACCTCCCCCCTGTATTTCCAGAGGCTTGTGGATCTCAACCACTGCAATAGCAGCCAGGCATTTCAAAATATCAATACACGTCCAACGTCTTTTTTTCATTTCCTCGTAACTCCAATAACTGCTGTTCCTGGCAAATACGGACAGCAAAAGGACCAACCATCTGATTTCAGAAAGTCAGCCCTTTTATTACTTTATATACATTCTAAACGGTTCCCACATGCTGCTGCGGCATTTTTCAGATTCCTGTTATATGAGGATTCTGAACTGCCTGTCACATAAAATCAGAATGTAAATTTATCTGCGAAGTAAGCATCCAGCTCGTCAATCTTAATACGAACCTGCTCCATGGAATCACGGTCACGGACAGTTACCATTCCGTCAGTTTCGGAATCGAAATCGTAGGTTACGCAGAACGGAGTACCGATCTCGTCCTGTCTTCTGTAACGTTTACCGATATTTCCGCGATCATCAAATTCGCAGTTGTATTTCTTGGATAACTGAGCGTAGATTTTCTCAGCGCCCTCGTTCAGCTTCTTGGAAAGCGGAAGCACACCAATCTTAACCGGTGCAAGTGCCGGATGGAAGTGAAGGACTGTACGAACATCGTTCTTCTCTGCATCCAGAACCTCCTCATCATATGCACTGCAAAGGAATGCAAGAACCACACGGTCAGCACCAAGTGACGGCTCGATTACATATGGGATATATTTCTGCTTCTTCTCATCATCGAAATAAGTAAGATCCTGTCCGGATACATTCTGGTGCTGGGTAAGATCGTAGTCTGTTCTGTCTGCGATTCCCCAAAGCTCGCCCCATCCAAACGGGAAAAGGAACTCAACGTCTGTAGTAGCCTTGCTGTAGAAGCTCAGCTCCTCCTTGTCATGGTCACGGTAGCGTACTTCCTCATCCTTCAGTCCAAGAGAATGCAGCCAGTTCAGGCAGAAGCTCTTCCAGTATGCAAACCATTCAAGGTCTGTGTCCGGCTCGCAGAAGAACTCAAGCTCCATCTGCTCGAACTCACGGGTACGGAATGTGAAGTTACCAGGTGTGATCTCGTTACGGAAGGATTTACCGATCTGACCGATACCAAATGGAATCTTCTTACGGGATGTTCTCTGTACATTCTTGAAGTTTACAAAAATACCCTGTGCTGTCTCAGGTCTTAAATATACAGTATTCTTAGCATCCTCAGTTACGCCCTGGAAGGTCTTGAACATCAGGTTGAACTGACGGATGTCTGTGAAATTGTGTTTGCCGCAGGAAGGACATGGAACATTATGCTCTTCGATGAAATTCTTCATCTCTTCCTGAGACCATCCGTCTACAGAGCTCTCAAGCTCAATGCCGTGCTCCTGGCTGTAGTCCTCGATGATCTTGTCTGCGCGGAAACGCTCATGGCACTCTTTACAATCCATAAGCGGATCAGAGAAGCTTCCCAGATGTCCGGATGCGATCCAGGTCTGCGGGTTCATCAGGATGGCACAGTCAACACCTACGTTGTACGGAGACTCCTGAATGAATTTCTGCCACCATGCGCGCTTTACGTTATTCTTAAGCTCTACACCAAGGTTGCCGTAATCCCATGTATTCGCAAGACCTCCATAGATCTCAGAACCCGGGTAAACAAATCCTCTTGCTTTTGCCAGAGCAATAATCTTGTCCATTGTTTTTTCCATGATATCTCTCCTCATTGTTTGATAGATGATTTTCTAATATTATACTCGCAACTTTTCTTTTTGTAAAGTTATACCGCGTACTCAATTCCGTACATTCTGCCGCAAAAACACAATTTCCGCACTTTTAAGCAGCAAATCATGTGCTGCTATCGAAGTATAGAGCAAAGCACGTTAATCAACTTTCCTGTTATGTGCAACATCCAATCCACTTACATCATAACTTCTAATATCTGCAAACTCTTAAATTTCTTATCCGTATTCCCTGCCACATAAGGCTGAATATGCCGTTCCAGCTCCCACAGCACCTCATCGGTCACTGTAAAGCTATACAGCTTCGTCATGGGCGAGCTTACAATGTACTGCATGGTATAAAGTGCTGCCGGGGAAATCCGGCGGGCGGTTCTGGCTTCTCCGGGGCTTGCCTTCTTCAGGCAGTCCCCATCCAGGATTCCATGTGCCTCCTGGGAAAAGAACAGATTCTCTTTTCCGGCGATCTCCTCCCCACAGTTCACACACCGGAAAAGCTCCGGCATCAGCCCCTGCTCTGTCATAGTTCGCAGTTCAAAAATGCACCTTACCAGCCGGTCATCGATTTCCGGATTCAGGAGAGCCTTCACAGTGAGATAAAGAAGATTCATCATATTCTTCTCATCTGTGCCCTCTCTTCCGAAATAATCTGCCAGCTCCAGAAAGTAATAGCCATAATAAACTCCCGGCTGTCTGGCGGCCAGCTCCACAAAATGATGGGTCACGGTCACCTGGTTCAGATTGTAGCTGCTGCGCCCTTCATATAGGGTGAAATTCCCGAACACAAAAGGATTGACAGCTGCCATGAACGGGCTGTTCTGCCGTCTGGCGCCTTTGGCGAAAGCGGAAATCTTTCCCCGCTCCCTGGTAAGAAGCACAATCCGCTTGTCATACTCTCCCACAGGCTGCGCAGAAAGTACAATTCCCTGTACCGTGATCAGATCACTCATTTTCAGATTTCCTTCTTATCATATCCAAAGTTTTTGATCATAAAGTCACTGTCACGCCAGTCTTTTTTCACCTTTACCCAAAGCTTTAGGTTTACCTTGGAGTCCAGCATACGTTCCAGCTCAAATCTGGCGTTGCTGCCGATCTTCTTCAGCATGGCGCCGCCTTTTCCAATGATAATGCCCTTGTGGGAATCCCTCTCGCAAATAATGGTCGCCTCAATATCAACCATAGGATTTTTGCCAGGACGCTCCTTCATTTTGTCAATTGCCACTGCGATTCCATGTGGGATTTCCGCATCCAGTGCGTGAAGCGCCTTCTCACGGATCACCTCTGCCACGATCTGGCGCTGAGGCTGGTCCGTTACAGTATCCTCATCATAGAACATGGGTCCATAAGGAAGATATTTCAAAATACTGTCAATAATATCCTCTGTATTCTGTCCGCGGAGTGCAGAGCAAGGGATAATCTCGGCAAAATCACAGATCTTGCGGTACGTATCGATTGCCGGAAGGATTTCCTCTTTTTTCACTGTATCGATCTTATTAATGATCAAAATGACCGGCACGCCAACGCCCTGGAGCTGCTCTGCAATGTGGCGCTCACCGGCTCCGATAAAGGTAGACGGCTCAACCAGCCACATAATTGCGTCCACCTCTTTCAGGGTACGCTCTGCAACGGCTACCATATACTCTCCAAGCTTATTCTTCGCCTTATGGATACCAGGCGTATCCAGGAAAACGATCTGTCCCTTCTCACAGGTATAGACCGTCTGGATGCGGTTTCTGGTGGTCTGGGGCTTCTTGGATGTGATCGCGATCTTCTGGCCGATCAGATGGTTCATTAGGGTAGATTTCCCAACATTCGGACGGCCAATAATTGCAACAAATCCGGATTTAAAATCTGGTGTCATTAAAATATTTCCTCTTCTTTCTTAATCAGTTCTATATTATCAGCAGCTTACCAGCGGCTTTGTCTCCATAAATACATCCTTCGCCTTCTCGATGGCACTCTCACTTCCAACTACACAAAGCTGGTCATCAGAAAGAACTGCCTCGATCAGAGGAGCAAGTGCATGGATATCCTCCACAGTCGCATCCAGGATCTGGTCACGCTCCTTCTGCAGCATTTCCACAGTGAGACCGCGGAAATAAGCCATTCTGCCAAGTGCACCCTGTGTCTGTGGAGTTCTTGGAACATCCTTTCCACTGATGGTTCCGATGATATATTTGGTCATCTCACGTTCATCCGCTGCGAAGGTGCGCACATATTCCGGCACGCCCTCATATACCTTAAGTGTACGGCTAAGATGAGGATCCCTGTAGGATACAAAGAAGCTCTCGCCGCTTCTCTTAAAGCCGCTCATACAGCCATATGCGCCGCCTTTTACACGGAGATTGATCCACAGATAATCGTAGCTTAAAGCTACCTTAAGGATTTCCAGCGCTCCTGTGTATGTGAAGCCCTTTTTCACAAAGTTACCTGTTCTTGCCACATACTGAACCTGTCCTGAGGTCTTGAAGCCCTCGTTCTTTTTCTCGCAGGTAATGGCAACCTCCGGAACCTGACAGCTGCTCTCATTCAGGCTCTTCTTCAGAGAGCTGCTTAAAGCCTTCAGCTGTTCCACGGACTCTCTTTCACCTGTGTAGCTTACCATGAAGGAATCCTGGCGGATGATCTCCGCCATGGCATTCTCGAGTCCTGCCACGATTTCAGCCTTTTTGTCCTGGAAATTCTTCTCCAGATCCTCTATAAATTTATAATAGCCAACACCAGCCATCTCATCCTGGAATCTTGCCATCGGAGAACCATAGGAAGCGCCGCGAAGCACTGCTGTCTGATGTCCTGAGCCTATCAGGGAAGCCTGTCCTCTGGACTTGATCTCTGCAATAATTTCATAGAGACGCTTGGTATCTGTGATCTTAGAAGTATTCAGAATCTCTTCCATCATCTGGAACAGGAAATCCATCTGGGGATAAAGTGCCTTTCCGCGAATGGTAAACATAGTTCGGAATGCTTCCGGATCATCTGCCTTATCAAAAACATCCACACCACACTGAATACCGCCTGTTCTGGCATTAGTCTCGTTAAACAGCTGACCGTATGTGTAATTCTCTGTATCCACATAACCAAGAACAGATTTCAAAAGTCCCAGATAACGGACTTTCTCTACGGCCATATCCTTGATTTCAAACATAACGTTCACATAACCGATTCCGTTGGTGCACACATCCTGATACAGGAACAGACTGTTATCTACCTGAAGCTCTTCATTGGAAAAACCGTTAACCTCTTTACGGATATCAGAGCGTTTCAGCATAGGAATACACTGAAGATTCTCCGGTCTCTCCTCTGATTCCTGGTAAGCTTCAAGAGCTTTGGTCTTCTCGACCATTTCCTCCAGCTGCCCATCGGAAAGACTGCTTCTGTAAGCCTCCAGCTTGTCCGCCAGTTCCTTCTCTCGCTGAGCGGCAAGCCCACGCTTCGGCACAAGTGTAAGGATCAGACCATGTGTATTATCAAGAAGCCATTTCTGGATCAGTTTCTCGAAATAGCCCTCATTTACAGCCTCCTTTAATCTGTCATAAATAGACAAAAGCTGTACCTGGGAAAAAGCATTCTCATCATCATAGAGCCAGCTTCCCATAATATCCAGTCCATACATCAGCCCCTTGGGGAACTGTCCGAAATCGGCCTCCCGATAGCGGAACTCCATATAATTAATACCCGCAAGAATAGCCTTTTTGTCAATTCCATTTCGCACAATATCCTGAAGGCAATTACGGATAACAGAAACAAATTTCTCCTTCTGGGATGTCTTCGCACCTTTCGCCACAATAGAGAAGAACGGCTGCAGAACACCGTCACTATAATCGCCATAAATGTCCTTACCGATGCCGGCATCCAGAAGAGCCTGCTTCAGTGGTGCTCCGGGTGCGCTGAGAAGCGCATAATCCAGCACATCAAAAGCCACGCCAAGAGTACTGTCCATGGCATTTCCCACAACCATATTATAAGAAAGATACGTATTGTCCTCTTCCTCTTCACTTTCAGAAACCGGATACTCGATCTGCAGCTCCTTCACCTGGGAAAAGGCAGCCTGCTCTTTAATCGCAGAATCCACATCCAGCGCATCAAAGGCAGACAGATATTTCTCATCAATAAAACGAAGCTTCTCCTCCATATCCATATTTCCATAGAGGTAAATATAGCTGTTAGAGGGATGATAATAGGTGCGGTGGAAATCCAGGAACTCCTCATAAGAAAGCTCCGGAATATTCTCAGGATTACCGCCGGATTCCACGCCATAGGTATTATCCGGGAAAAGATTATTCATGATCTCTCTGTCCAGCACCTCGTCAGGAGAAGAAAATGCCCCCTTCATCTCATTATATACAACACCATTATAGGTAAGAGGACCTTCCTTCTGCTCCAGATGGTAGTTCCATCCTTCCTGACGGAAGATCTCCTCCTTCTGATAAATGTTCGGGTAAAAAACCGCATCCAAATAAACGTGCATCAGATTCTGGAAATCCTGGTCATTACAGCTGGCTACCGGATAACAGGTCTTATCCGGGTAGGTCATGGCATTCAGGAAGGTATTCAGTGAGCCTTTTACCAGCTCTACGAAGGATCCTTCAGCGGAAATTCACGGGACCCGCACAAAACGCTGTGTTCCAGAATGTGGGGAACACCGGTACTGTTCTTCGGTGTAGTACGAAAGGCAATGGAAAATACCTTATTCTCATCATCATTCTCAACCAGGACCAGTCTGGCTCCTGTTTTTTTGTGGCGGAGCAGATAGCCGACAGAATGGATATCGGTCAGATTCTCTTGCTTCACAATCTCATATGCAGGAATATTTTCTTTCTTCATCTTTTCCTCCAAATAGTGCCCAATCAGTTTGTTTAAACAGCCGATATTGGGATGTATTTAATTCATTTCTTCGATTATGCCGAATTACACTGCACTTAAAAGCTTTATACAATGCAGCTGATAATTCTGGAGCATCTTCATCAGTTACAATAGGCGATCTCTTAGAGCGTGTTTGAAAAACCATTCCCGCAATCTGCACGCCCCCACTTTGCGGGAGATTTCACCCGAATCGGTTGCCGTAGCCCGCTACGGCGCCCTCATCCGAGCGAAATCTCCCACAAACTGTGACGCACATCTTGCAGAAAGCCTTTTTCAAACACGCTCTAGCCTCTTCAACTTCTTGCATTAGTATAACACACAAAAAAGTATCTTACTACAACAAAATTCTTTTAAAAAGAACCGCCCCTGCGGGCGAATCTGGTAGGATTCTTCCTGCAGGGGCGGTTCTGATTATTTAATTGTGATTCGTTAATCCTGTTCTTTTTTGCGGCGTCTTCTGGTTGTTTCTTCGATTGCGAGAGCTGCAACAAAGAGCAATGCCATATAGAAGCCGATTGGTGTGTCATCACCTGTCTTAACACCTGTGGAGGTGCCTGGGGTTGGTGTAGGAGTTATTGTCTCCTCAGGAGTTACAGTAGGTGTTGCTTCCGGCTGTTCCTGGTTGATGATGGTTACCTCTGCATTGAGATTATTTTCATCAAACAGTACATTTCCATTTTCAACAGTTACTGCGTATCTGAATCCGTCTGTACCATCTACCAGATTTCCTTCTGCATCTGTCTCTGCAACATAGAGCGTAAAGGATTCATCCGGTATTACAACTGCCTGTGTACTCTCAGATACTGTGGAGCCTCCTGCAAGATCAAGTGTCAGGATGTTCTTCTCTGTTCTTGTGGAAAGAGTTGTGCACTCTTTGTCATCAAAGATACCTGCATAGAAAATCTCATCACTTTCCAGGGCATTTCCATCTGCACCAAGAAGCTTCTTGGTTACATTCAGAGTCGCGATCTTGTAGAATCCATCCGGCCATTCGCTGAACTGGTTCTCAAATGTGATGCTGCTCTTTGCGCCATCCTCAGTTACGGTGATTGCCTGTCCCTGTGGATAAACCGGTACATAAACCTTTTCATCCGGCGTCATGCCTGAATCAATTGCTTTTCCGGTTACATCTGTCTCACTTACATAGTAGGTTCTTCCAAGATCCAGATTGGTAAAGGTAACTGTGGAAGAAGATGCATTCTTAAACTCAAGTGCTTTTACATCAGAAGCAGGAATTGTGCATTCTGCATCTGCGAAAAGTGCTGCGTAGAAGGTCATATCCTTAGCGCCTGCAAGTGCATCGTTCAGCTTCAGTTCCTTGGTGATCTCAATTGCAGCGGTCTTGCTCTTTGTCATGGCATCCTTCATCTCAACTGCATTTTTGGTGTCATCTGCATCAACAGTGAAGGTGATCGGCTCTGCGATCTCATATCCTGATGGTGCTTCTGCCTCAACCAGTTTGTAGGTCTTTCCAAGAACAAGTTTCGCTGTGATCACATGTGGTGTACCATCTGAGGTCCACTCTTCCACAACCTTATCCTGGTCATCTACTACCTGAAGTTTTGCTCCTGCAAGAGCTTTCAGGGTGGTGTCGTCTACCTTGGAAATGGTAACCTTGGTAGTATCGTTGACAAATTTCATGGCTGTCTCGGTGTAATCTTCTCCATTTACCTTGGTGGTAAGCTTCAGAGTTCCGTCACGGTTGTCTTCTACATTTACAGTTACTGTATAAACAGTTTTGTCGTATACGTAGGTGTCTGCCTCTGATGGGAGCTTTTCGTTTACGGTGTAGGTAAAGGTCTTGCCAGCATCTTTCTCTGTATAGGAAAGCTTGCTGAAGCTGATCGCACCTTTTTCGTCGTTCTTGACTGTCTCAATTACCTTGCCATCTGCATCTTTCAGTTCGAATTCGAAAGTTCCAAGCTGCTCAGCTTCTACCTTCATGGACTTCTGGGCTTTCAGTTCAAGGTCAGCGGAAGCGCTGTAGGTATTCGTGAAGGTAACTGCTCCAGTGAGGTCTTCACTCTTTACAGGTTCGCCGTTCTTTGTGACAGAAGTAACTTTCGCTGTTAACTTGCCTGCATTGTCGTCTGTTACGTCTACTTTTACAACGTATTTGCTTTCATCATACTGGTATGCCGGTTTCTCATCTTTTACTTCGGTGATCTGGTAATAATGGGTTCCGGATTCCTTGTATGTGATGATTGGGAATGTGATGGTGCCGCCGTCAGCATTCTTCACAGTTTCGTTGTAACCATTTTCTACTGCCTTTCCATCTGCATCCATTTCTGTTGCCTGGAAGCTGAACTGCTCTGCTCCAGTGTCTGGCCTTCCAGAGTCTTGGTTGCACCAAGAGCGATCTGACCAGATGTGGTGTAGGTGTTGGTAAATTCCATACCTGTTACAGTGGCATCCTCAGAGGTTGCTTGGAGGAATGGATGACTGGGGTTACGGTTAAGGTACCGTTGCCTGCATCTGTTACGGTTGCGTTGATGGTGTAGATGGTGTCGTCGTAGGTGTAACCTGCTGCGTCACCTTTCACCTCATTTACGGTGTACTGGTATTCGCCGGTATCATCTACTTTCTTATCTGTGTTGTCTTTTACAAGGCTGTACTTGATTTCGTCAAAGGTTACGTTTCCGTCAGCATCGTTGGTCTTGGTCTGAAGAACAGTGCCATCTTTGTCGCGAAGTTCGAATGTAAACTGACCTGCTACAAGTGGTGTCTCTGTGGTTGTCAGAGTCTTCTTAGCTGTCAGGTTCAGACTTCCGGATGCGGAGTAGGTGTTCTTCATCTCAACCTTGTTGTCGATGTCATTCTCACTTACAGTAAACTCAACAGGATCTGCCAGGGTATAACCAGCTGGAGCGGATTTCTCAACTAACTTGTAGGTTTCGCCGAGGATCAGTTTGCCGGTGATTACGTGTGGGTTGTCCTTAGTTGAAGTTGTCCAGGAATCAACCACCTCATTATTCTTGTCGCGAACTTCAAGTTCAACACCAGAAAGCGGATTTCCAAAAGCATCTACTTTTGTAATCGTTGCTTTCGTAGTATCGTTGACAAACTTCATTTCCGGATCTGTGTAATCCTTCTCTCCAATTTTGACTGTCTTAGTAAGTTTCAGAGTTCCGTCACCGTTGTCTTCTACTTTGACTTTTACAGTATAAACATTGGTATCGTATACATATTTAATACCATCAGTTCCATACTGAACCTCAGTAGATGGAGCTTTCTCTCTTACCGTGTACGTATAGGTATTGCCAACATCTGAGAGATTATAATGAATCGGAGCAAATGCGATTGCACCAGCTTCATTGTTTGTAACAGTCTGTGTTTCAATGTTGTCACCGCTAAGTTCGAATTCGAAGGTTCCAAGCTGCTCAGATTCTACCTTCATGGACTTCTGGGCTTTCAGTTCAAGGTCGGCGGATGCACTGTAGGTATTATTAAAGGTGGCTGTCTTATTTTCTACAAGCTTACCGTCTTTTGTGACTGATATAATTGCTGCTGTTAATTTACCTGCCATATTATCTGTTACATTTACAGTTACAACATATTTGCTTCCATCATACTCGTATGCCGGTTTCTTACCATTTATTTCTGTAATTTGATAATAATAGGTTCCGGTTTTCTCATATTTAATGGTTGGGAATACAATGGAACCGTCTTCCGCATTTTTAGCAGTCTTATTGTAACCATTTTCTACTGAATTTCCATCTTCACCAATTTCTGTTGCCTGGAAACTAAACTGCTCTGCTTCCAGTGTCTGACCATCCAGAGTCTTGTTTGCGCTAAGGACGATCTGGCCAGATGTCGTATAAGTATTGATAATTACTGGTGTCTGCAATGCATTTTTGCAGTTTTCATCACTGTAATAACCTACCTTTGTCTTATACTCGTTTCCTTCTTTTCTTACACTTACCTTTGCATAAAGCACGTCACTTGAAACAGTCCATTCCGGATGCTCTCCGGTGATTCCCGTCTCACTGATCTTATAGATATAATCCTTTGCTTCCTTATAGCCGGTGATCTTTTCAAATGTTACCTTTGACCCGGTATTGGCTGCCTCTTTGTTGGACGGTTCTGGTGCCCCAGAAGTCAGCGCTTCCAGCTTGAATTTGAAGTAATTCGGGATTTCCCCTGTCCAGCTCGCAGTTGCGGCTTTCTGGATCTCAATCTCTGCGCTTCCCTCAGTCGGTGCTGTATAAGTATTGGTGATCACTGGTGTCTCTACTGCTGTCGTGCAGTTTTCATCACTGTAATAGCTTACCTTTGTCTTATACTCGTTTCCTTCTTTTCTTACACTTACCTTTGCATAAAGCACGTCACTTGAAACAGTCCATTCCGGATGCTCTCCGGTGATTCCCGTCTCACTGATCTTATAGATATAATCCTTTGCTTCCTTATAGCCGGTGATCTTTTCAAATGTTACCTTTGACCCGGTATTGGCTGCCTCTTTGTTGGACGGTTCTGGTGCCCCAGGAGTCAGCGCTTCCAGCTTGAATTTGAAGTAATTCGGGATTTCCCCTGTCCAGTTCCCTGTTGCTGCCTTCTGAATCTCCAGTTCTGCGCTTCCCTCTACATCTTCAGCTTTCTTATTACTAATTTCAATTGTTCCAACCACAGTTGAATTACTGAGAACAGCAATTGCGTCCTGAAGCCCCATTTTTGCTAGCTCATCTGCTGATTTACTATAGTCAGTAAAATAAAATTCAATAGGACTTCCTGTTTTATAACCACTAGGTGCAG
Organism: Ruminococcus sp. AM42-11; assembly: GCF_003480145.1. Classification (NCBI taxonomy): domain Bacteria; kingdom Bacillati; phylum Bacillota; class Clostridia; order Eubacteriales; family Oscillospiraceae; genus Ruminococcus; species Ruminococcus sp. AM42-11. The sequence continues at coordinate 41,876 of NZ_QUIO01000008.1, forward strand.
TAGTCTCCACTAACTTATATTTCACATATAAATCAAATACTGTTTTATCTAACTGTTTAGATAATTGAATTGTATCAGTTTCACCATTAGCTTTTGTTGTAATGCCTTGCTTTAAAACTTTTCCACTTGAATCCTGCAATTCAAATACCGCATTCTCTAATCCCCTTGATGCATTTTCTTCATCGTATTTGTACAACAAAAGTTTAAGACTGCTGACTTCAACATTTCCACTTGAATTTTGCTTTTTTTCTACATTATTACTAACTTTGCTGTAATACTCATCCCTTCCATTTATAAAAGCTGTATTACCATATTCAATGTTACTTCCAATACTTCCAATTACTGTTGCCTTATATTCAATTACATATGTAGCACCCTCTACAGGTTTTAAACCAGAATCTTCATTCCAGTTGATGTTGGTACCACATTATAATCTGTATTAGCTACAAGTGTTGCTTCCCCTTGTTTTACACAAAATGTACTATAATCAATTTTAAGATTTGTACAATTGTCATCAATTTCTAAATAACCATCTGAATTTTTATAATCATCTGTATATTTTACAGTAATTTTAAAACCAGCTTGATAGCCGTTTGATGCACTAGGTTTCGAATTTTCCTCTTTGGTAAACAATGGTTTTTTATAAACATAATCGAAACTAGCGTCTCCAGCCGCCTCCTGTCCATTTGCTTTTACTACTACACTATTGCTCAATACTTTTCCATCACTAGAAGTTATTAATGATTCATCAATTTCCATCTGGTAATACAACTTGTACACACAATTTTGGCCATTATATTTTTGTGTCAGCTTACCAAGATCAAGTTTTAATATAGTCGTACCATTTTCTGTTACAGTGGGATCAGTCAACCAACCAGCCTCGCCTTCGTTACGATTAGCATGAATATAGTTCACATACACATTTTGAGCCCACATAAGTTTTGCACTACCAGCGACATATGAAAGTGAAGAGCTGTGTGTGTCCGTTATAATAACATTTTCTGTTCCTAAACCAATTCTGTCTTTGTCAATTGTAATACAATAACTTACCTTATTTCCTTCAGTCTTCCATTCATTTCCTGCATTATTATAAACAGCTGCTTTTTCCTTTTCCACCTGCAAATTTCCAGGAATATATCCCTTTGCTGTACTTTCCCAACCATTACCAGAAGCAGTATTACTAACTAAAGCACCAAGTTTATATGATACATCATTGCCTGCAGCATTCTGATATTTATTAAATGTTTCATATTCTATTATAATATCTCTTGCTACTCCGGTTCCTTCAATTTCCGAATTAACTTTATTGGACTCTATATCACTTCCTGAAAAAGTCTTTGATCCAAAGAATAAATAATTACATTTTTCTCCCTTTTCTTGTATATATTTTATCTTAGTTTTATCAATTTTTCCGCCTGGGTCTGTAACAGTAATTGACGATTCATCAATCCACCCCCATTTGTTCCAACCATCAGCATCCTCATTATCTGACGCTTGTCTTACTTGATCCTTAATAAAAAACTTCATACCGCCAGCTGGAACATGAATAGTAATTCTCCATTTCATTTTATCTTGTGTTCCAGAAATAAATGTCTTTTCGGGATTAGGAACTTTACCTGTTAATGGACCTGAGCCAGATGCCCCCGGATGATTACGGTTGCCATCATCAACATCATTTTTTACGCTAACTGAACCAATAAGACTATCTAATTTTGCCTCATCAACCAGAGTCTTATATGAAAAAGTATATTTGTAAATCAAACTATCGTCAGTATAATTATCTCCTGAATTTTTTCCGATCGTATATGACCATGTATTTCCATCTGCTGGTACAGTAATATCAAACTCAACACCATCAGATCGTTTAACATGAATCACATCTCCCTTCTTAAATTTCGTATACTCGTTATCCTGTAAAGTATCTGTTACCGTGTTTCCTTTAACAGGTTGTTTTCCATCAACATTGTATACGAAAGACCACTCTAAGTATGTCTTACCACCTTCTGTAACTAATTTAGCATTATCCTTCTTAAACCACTGATTATTTTTGAAATTATTTCCAATATCAACTGATGGCTCATTGCTGATGATATCTTTGCTGCCATTTTTACCTTTTACAACTACGCCATTATTAGTAGAATAACTTTCCCCATTTCTTATCTTCTCTAATACACCATCTTTAAATCTTGCCTTATAAACTAACGTAGCTGTTTTATCTTTAAGCAATTCACCTACTGTTACTTCATAACCATTTCCTGTTACAGCAAACTTTCCCGGCGTTGGTGTTCCGCCATCAACGGTAAGTGTATACTCATTTCCTTGTGAATCTTTCACAAGCTCCAAGTCACTTCCCAGCTTATCAATAATTTTAACGTCAGTTGCATTTCCATTTTCTGCTTTAGTTATAATTGTATATGTTATTTCTCCAGTTTTTTCATCATATGATGCACTTTTTTCTGTATAAAGGTTTACATCTCTATTAACATGAATCTCTTTTTCAATTGTGGTTCCTGGTACAGTTATTTTTACTACTTCGTCCGTAACCGTATTTTTTATTTCTGCTGAAAACGTGAAATTCCCCTTTACAAGGCCTTTATCAGCCTGCTGCATAAACTCATCTGTAAAAACAACTGAAACATCTCCCGCATCATTAATAGTATAATCTCCAACAACAGTCTTATTATCATCCGCATATAATTTTCCACTTTCCGGCCAATTTGTCAAATTGTTAGGCATAGAAAAAGTCATATTTTTCTGAATGTGTTTTCCCTGATTAACAAGCTCTGAAGTTTCGGCAAATGAAATAGTAAAGTCATATCTCGCAGAAGGACTGATTTTATCATTTGATGAAATTTCTTTTCCATCGACTTTAATTGTCATTCCTGTTATAAAATCGGACAATTTACTACTTCCAGTTTGTACCGCCACATTTTGTACTGTCGTCACGCCACCCACAATTGAAAAACTATCCTGCGTAAAACCCATAGAGGTGATCTCTCCGTCTGCGTTTGTGTTTACGTACTCGGTTACAACCTCTGCCTGACCTTCATTGTCCAGATGTACAACATCTTTATTTACGACGTCACCGTCAACGGTGCTTTTCTGAATCTCTTTGAAGCTCATATCTACTTTTACATTTCCGCTTTCCGGCTCGATTCGGCTTCCGTCGGCGGTCAGAAAATATACATCGTAAAGTACGTACTCAGCTTCCGTATTCTCAGCGTCCAATCCCAACTGGCTGCTCAGCTGGCTGTTGAATGCAGCTACTGCCGCATTGTAGCGATCAGTGCCAGGTGCAATATAGTCAGCTTTGATTTCTGCATCCTGTGGAAGGTTTGCATCTTCCGGAGCTGTTGCTGTAATCACTACACGACTGTCTTCATATCTGAAAGAAGTCTTCGGTGTTTCTGTCGGAGTCGGTGTCTCACTTGGGGACGCGCTGACTTCCGGTGTCGGTGTTGCAGTTGCCTCGGCAGCTGGTGTTGCTGTAGCTTCCGGTGCTGCAGGAACTTCCGTCACTTCTGCAGGTGCCGCTGTGGGCTCTGTTGCAGGTGCTTCTGTCGGAGCTGCTGCAGGTGCTTCTGTTGGCTGCTCTGCTGGTGCTTCCGTCGGCTGCTCTGCTGGCGTTTCTGTTGGCTGCTCGGCTGGTGCTTCCGTTGGCTCCTGAGCTTGTTCCGCAGCAGGAGTTTCCTGCACTTGCTGAGGTTCTTCCTGTTTCTCAGCAACCGGTTCCGCTCCCTCTGTTGCGTATGTTTCTGCTTCGTTTTCAGACGGAGTCGGTGTTGCCGTCGCGTCCTCAACGTAGGTATCGTCCGTTGCCAGAACAGTCAGACTAGACTGCTGGAATATCATAGATACCGCCAGAAGTATGGCAAAAAACGATTTCAGCCTTGAATTCTTTTTCATGTTACAGCCTCCTTTTTAAGATTGGGTTTTCCTTTTTTCAGTGTGGTTTTGCAGGCAGAACTAGCCCAAAACCCATTTTCATCATCATATCACACTGATTTTAAAGGAGCAATAATTTATGATCACCTGAAAAATCCCTGTTTTCTGCTGTTTCACTAAGAAACCGGTCACTAATCGGTCTTCATTTTCGTGTTTTTATAGTGTGTATTTTGGTGTACTAGTGCTATTTTCGACTTTTCATTGAAAAAAGCATACAATTTCTTATTTTTTCTGCTTTCACAGGACAAAAAACTACATGTTTACTCCATTTTCCCCTGTTTGAATTTCAGCATTTTGCACAATTTCACTCCCTGTTTTCTAAACTATATTCGCTCCAATTTTCGTATTTACTCATGGTGTATCTTGATGTACGCTCTTTCGTGTGCTATAATAAATGCCAGAAAACCAATGCACTTATACAATTGACAAACAAGGAATACGCACCATCTTCATTTTCAAATGATAAAGCATACAGGAGGACCCCCTATGTTTCTCAAAAAGACCCCTAAGGCAAAGGGAACTTACCTTGCCATCACCGAATCCTACTACGATAAAGAGAAGAAAGCCACTCGTCAGAAAACCATTATGGGGTTGGGATATCTGGAAGATTTAAAGAAGGATTACCCGGATCCCATCAGCCATTTCGAGAAGGTTGTGGCTGATATGAACCAGGAGCGAGAAGCCAAAAAGAACTCTGTGGTATATGTTGACCTTACTACTGCTCTCTCTCCGGGAGAACACTCTCTGAAAAATGTAGGCTACGGCATTTTGAAATACCTTTATAAGGAGCTTCAGCTGGACATTTTCTGGCGTACCAGGACCTGGAATCTATCTCTCCCCTATAATATAGAAGAGCTTTTCCGATATATGGTCATTTCCCGTGCGCTTTACCCGAATTGTACCTGGAATGAAGCTATTGAAAAAGGACTCTACTTCGAAGATCCGGAAGCATCTCAGACGAAGACCTGGATTCTGCCTTTCATGTTATCGTGAAACTGCAAAAAGATCTGCAGAAGTGGATTTATGAGCATTCCGGCAGTATCCTTTCCAGAGATACTACTTCTGCATTTTTGGATCACACCAGCTATAATTTTTCCATTCCTGGAAGCATGCCCTCTGACACGCAGCCCAATGCCAGACGTACAGATTCCACCCTTCACCTGGATCTTCTCACGGACAGAAATGGACTCCCCATTGCATATGACCTGTCTACCAGTGGTACTGTGTTGAACCAGTCTGTTTTTAATGCCGTAAAGCAATTAAAGAGAGAGAATCCCAGAACCCGTTTTTATAATACTGCCCCTGCGCGTCCGGAGGAGGAGCCTTTTATTTGCAATGGAGTACCGGCAGACGGATATATTTATGGTCTGCCGGTACATACTGCGAATGCAGAATTTAAGGATTGGGTACTGAAGGATGGTTATCAGGAAATGAAAATTCTGAATGAAAAGCATCAGACTATCCCTCTTCTTTATAAAGAGCGGATTTTTGAGGATAGGGAAAAACAATTTGTATATTACCATGAGCTTCAGGCCAGACAGCAGCGCCTTGCCAGGGAGTCTTCCGGAAAGCGTACCGGATTGAAGCTGGACGGATACACTGCCATTGCTACTGATAATCTGGAGGCGGATAACCTTTCCCCTTATCGTCTTTTCAGCGGACTTCGTCATATGGAGAAAATTTTCCTTGATTCCAAAAGCCAGTATGACTCCTCTGCTACCTTCATCTGGACACCGGATAAGATCAATGCCCATTTTGTGATTGGGTTTGTGTCCTTTACCTTAATGCGTATGCTGCAGGCGAAGCTTGATTTCCAGTTTTCCATGGAACAGATCGGGACTTCTTTGCAGCGGTATAATTGTGTACAGATTGCAGGAAATATTTATCAGTTTACCTATTATGATGTGATTCTGGATGCATGTGAGAAGGCACTGGGGCTGGAGCTGCATAATAAATACCGCAGCCAGCTCCAGATTCGGAGATTGCTGCGGTACTAAGAACTTTATAATTTTATATCTTTTATACATGTCAGGCTTTTTTTGCCTGACATGTTATCTGTCTGCTCCCAGGCTTCCCTCTCCTGGAAAATGCAGTTCGTACATTTCCCGGGCGGCGCGGGTGACGATTCCAAGCTCTTCTTCCATCTTCAATGTCTGCGGAAGCACCACGGCAGTATCATAAATATCCGCTTTCAGCTTGTCCTTGGCGCGCTCACTGCTCATTTTCATAATCCCAAACAGTGTGCTGTTATAAGCCTTATCCGACTCACTAAGCTCCATATAAGTCTTCACCATATGGCAGCACTCTCTGTAAAGAAGCTCTTCATAATCCTTACCCTTGGCGCAGATTTCCTGAAACTTCATTTTATTCAGCTGCTTCATGATCTCCTTACGTCCGCCGCGGACTCCCATAAAGCGCTTGCCGCTGTCCTTATTAAACTCCATCAGCATCCACAGTGCGATCAAACCGTCAGCACGAGTATCACCGCCAAGCTCAGACGGATCCTGATAACGGATGTCCCAAAGCTCCCTGCGGATCTGATTCAGCTCTGGCTCCTCTCCTGCCTCAATGGACATATTCAAAAGTGCCAGACGTCTGGCCGGGTCCGATTCTCTGTAGTATTGTGTAATAGTCGGGGTATCCATAGTATTCTCCTTTATACTTCTTCGTAGGTCAGCTCGGTCTCAGCCATATTAAGAGCTTCCTCAATTACCTTGTCCATATCCATATAGCGGTACATGCCCAGTCGTCCACCGAAGAGTACATTCTTCTCTTCTAATGCACGACGCTCATACTTGTCAAAGAGCTCGTCATTCTTCGGATCATTAATGGGATAATATGGCTCTTTTCCCTTCTCCCATGCTGCCGGATATTCTCTTGTGATAACAGTCTTCGGCTGTGTCCCAAACTCGAAGTGCTTATGCTCAATAATACGGGTATAGGGCACCTCATAATCGGTATAGTTCACAACCGCATTTCCCTGATAGTTCCCCATATCAAGCACTTCTGTCTCAAAACGCAGGGAACGGTACTCCAGCTCACCATAGCAGTAATCATAAAATTCATCGATCATACCGGTAAAAAGGATCTTATCTGCCTGTGCAGTGAGCTCTTCTCTGTTTGCAAAGAAATCCGTCTTCAGGCAAACCTGGACACCCTCCAGAAGCTTCTTGATAATACGGGTATAGCCTCCCTTCGGAATACCCTGATAGGGATCCTTAAAATAGTTATTATCATAGGTGTAACGAAGAGGAAGTCTCTTGATAATAAAGGACGGAAGTTCCTTACACTCTCTTCCCCACTGCTTGCGGGTATAGCCCTCTACCAGCTTCTCGTACACATCCTGTCCCACCAGCGCCAGTGCCTGCTCTTCCAGGTTCTTCGGGTGTGTGATGTGCATACGGCTGATCTGCTCCTGAATCTTCGCCTTCGCCTCTGCCGGAGTCCGTACCCCCCAGAGCTGATGGAATGTATTCATATTAAACGGAAGATTATACAGTTCATCCTTATACACTGCAATAGGTGAATTTACAAAGTGGTTAAATTCTGTAAACTGGTTCACATAGTCCCAGATTTCCTTCTTAGAGGTATGGAAAATATGTGCGCCATACTTGTGGACCTGGATGCCTTCTACTTCCTCTGTGTAAATATTACCGCCGATATGATCACGCTTGTCGATCACCAGGCAGGTCTTGCCCTTCTTAGTAGCTTCGTGAGCAAATACAGCTCCAAAAAGTCCGGCTCCTACAATTAAATAATCATATTTTTTCATCTTGTGTTGCCCCTTTCTGTTATGGGAATGCAGATTTATTACGTCCGTTTTCTGCCAGACACTGATATACAATGTCTTTCGTTCCCAGATAAAGATGTTATTATTATAACAAATTTTCAGAAAAAAAGGTAGCCCTTTCCATGTAAGGACTACCTTTTTTATAAACTTTCTTAATGGTCGCATCGTAACCTGTAACACGCTTCACGATGGTCAACGATCATGCAATCGCATTATTTCGCAGCAACTCTGTCAAACTCATCTGTGATTTCTTTAGATGGAACCTTCGTAACAAGGCTGACGATTACAATCATCACCAGACTGAACAGGAAACCAACTGCCAGGGAATAAAGTCCTGTATAGGTTCCCAGTGTCTGTCCTCCAACTAACGGAATATAGTCCCAGATAATAACGGTAAGTCCGCCAGTCACCATACCTGCAATGGCACCTGGAAGATTGGTTCTTCTCCAGAACAGGGACATTACCACGATCGGTCCAAATGCGGAACCAAGTCCTGCCCATGCATTGGAAACCAGTCCCATAATACTGCTGTCCGGATTCCATGCAATGGCAAATGCAATCACTGCAATCACAATAACCGTGATACGGCTTACTTTCAGAATTTCCTCTGTGTCAGCATCCTTCTTGATAAAGCTGTGATACAGATCCTCAGATACTGCAGAAGCAGTTACCAGAAGCTGGGAATCCGCTGTGGACATGATCGCTGCAAGGATTCCGCAAAGGAACAGCCCGCCGATAAAGGGAAGCGCAAGCTCTGAGGTAAACACCTTACGGATCATCTCAATAAATACGCTCTCAGAAGAAGCGGCTCCGTTCTCCCCAAGAATAACAGGAAGCAGGTAAGCTCTTCCGATCACAGCGATTGCAAATGCAGCTGACAGGGAAAGAAGATCCCATACAATGGCAATCGCCCAGGATTTCTTTAATTCTTTCTCATTCTTAACTGCCATAAATCTTACCAGTACGTGAGGCATTCCACAGTATCCAAAGCCCCATGCCAGCTGGGAAAATATCTCTATAAAAGTATATGGCCTGTCTCCATTCATAAACGGATTCAGATAAGCGCCTGCACCGCCGGTCACGCTGCTCTGGGAGATCAGGTCTGTAAGATTGCCTGGAAGCAGGAAATATGCCACCAGCGGAACTACAAGAAGTCCGATAAGCATCAGGGTTCCCTGCACAAAATCTGTTACACAGACCGCCATAAAGCCGCCCATGAAGGTGTAGCAAAGAATAACCGCTGCTCCGATAGCCAGAGCTACATGATAATCAAGTCCAAATACGGTATTGAACAGCTTACCGCCTGCTGCCAGCGCAGAAGCTGTATACACCAGGAAAAAGATTACAATTACCACTGACGAAATCAGAAGCAGGATCTTTTTCTTATCACGGTAGCGGTTCTCGAAAAATGCCGGGATGGTCATGGAATTGTTTGCTGCGATGGTGTATTTACGAAGTCTTCCGGAAATACATACCCAGTTGAGGACAGTTCCGATAAAAAGTCCCACTGCGATCCAGATCTGTCCGGATCCAAAAGAATAAATGGCTCCGGGAAGACCCATCAGAAGCCATCCGCTCATATCAGAAGCCTGTGCAGAAAGTGCTGCCACCCATCCGTTCAGTCCTCGTCCTCCAAGGAAATAATCCTCTGAGCTGGAGGTCTTTTTCATGTAAACCGCGCCGATGACGATCATCATGGCAAGGTAAAACACAAAAGCAATCAGAATTATCACTGTTGTACCACTCAATTTTTTCTCCTCCTCTGTTATAAAATCTGCTGTCCCCAAATCATCCGGACAGCAAAATAACATATTTCATACTTTACCACAGAAGAGTATGAAAGTGCAAGTGATATTGTATATTTTTTTGAAAGTCTGCGCTTGATAAACACGGAATATGAAACTACTTATCCTTCCCTTTCAGATAAACATGCTTAATATACCATAAAGCCTTTTCTTCCCCCTTGTCACTAAGGATCCGAAGCAGCCCCTCTAACTCTTTTTTCGTCTGGGGATGTACAAACCACAGCTTCGGCTTGCTTTTCAGGAAATATTCCAGCGGCTCGTGATTGTCATATGCGTCCCCAAGATAAGTCCTGGAGGCACTGATCCGGTCCATCACCATCTCTGCCACATATCTGCGGGGCATTTTCGCCCCCATGATCACATGCTCCGGATCATTTATGGAATAATCCACCCAATGCTCATAATGATGCTTATTGCGCCCTTTATGATGGAGCCAGGCGGTAGACACGCCCGTATCCTCACGTTCTGCGTTATTTGGGCTTCTGTTTCCCTGATAATATTTGCAGCCCACCAGAAATTCCGACGGGGTATATTTGGAAAGGTCATGGAGAAGCCCCTGCTTGTAAAGTCCGATTCGGAAGCAATAGTGCATAACCATCAGCTTATGCTTTGTGATTGTTTTAAAGTGAAGCCATGGATGCATTGTCGCCGGACCTCCTTTCCTTATTCTCAGCTTCTGTCACAGTATTGTCTGAAGCTGCAGTTTTCTTCGCTTCTGCGCCTGGCAGTTTTTCATTCTTTTTTCCTTTGCCAGTATGCTTTCTTTCAGGCTCCGGTTTCTTCACACCCTGAAGTACAACCACTGTACGCGGTCCCACCTCCACGGCTCTTTCATAGACCTGGCCATTTTCCCCATAAAATCCGTCACAGGTCAGATCTCCGGTATCCATCACTTTCTTCCACTCCATCCCCTCTGGCAGATTGGGAAGAGCAATATCCCTGGTTTCCCAGTGAAAATTATAGCCTGTATAAAGGAAATCATCCTCACTTCCGTCCGGCAGCTTTGCATATGCCCCGCACAGCATCACGCCGATCATGCGGCTGGTATTTTCCATGTTGCAGAACCATGCACGTTCCCCATGAAAAGACATATCCGGAAATCCCTTGCCCAGGTAATCTGCTTCTTTCATGCTCTCACTCATATGAAGGACAGGATGAGCCTTCCGAAGTGCAACTGCCTTTTTTACAAAGGCAAGCATGCTGGCATTTCTTCGCAGTCCCCGCCAGTCAATCCAGCCAATGGAATTGTCCTGGCAGTAAGCATTATTGTTTCCTTCCTGGGAATTGCCGATCTCATCACCGCCATAGATCATGGGCACTCCCTGGGAAAACAGCATCATAGCAAAAGCAGCACGCATCTGGCGCTCCCTCATCTGACGGATCCACTGCTTCCGGCTTGGTCCTTCAATGCCGCAATTCCAGGAATAATTATAGCTGCAACCGTCGTTATTGCCTTCCCCATTTGCCTCATTGTGCTTATAATTGTAGGAAACAAGGTCATTTAAAGTAAAACCGTCCTGGCAGGTAATATAATTGATCACTCCATGGTCATCTGGATTATGACGGATGCGGTACTGCACAGCCGGAACCATATCCTCATCGCTTTTCAGGAATCTGCGCATATCCTGCAAAAATCCCAGATTATATTCCGCAAAGCATCGCTTTCCTGGTCTGCGGTTCTTATAAAGAGCAGCCGTATCCATTCCTTCTGCCATGATCTTCGTTCCTGCAAGCAGTCCGTCCTTCATGATCAGGTCAAGAGGTGCCCCTTCTCCCAGAATATGAAAGCCGTCCACATGATAATTCTGTTTCCAGAACTGCACTGCACGAAGTGCCATTAAAGGATTAACCTCCGCCGGAAAATACATTTCCATGATACAGCCAATCCCTGCTTTGTGAAAAGCCCTGATCATGTCACAAAATTCCCTGTGGGGATCCCGGGTAGCGCAATAAGCACTCTTTGGCGCAAAATAAAGACCATTTCCATATCCCCAGTAATTTACCTCGTCTTTTTTCCCCTTCTGGGAAACAAGACCGTCTGGCTCCTTTGGCGGAACCACCTCCATAAATTCATAGGCCGGCATAAGCTCTACTGTATTAATGCCAAGCTCCTGCCAGTATGGGATCATCTGTACCAGACCGGAAAAAGTTCCCCGGAGACCTGTCGGCAGCTTAGCCTGCCTGGTGTATCCCCGGACATGTACTTTATAGAGGATCATATCTTCAAAGTCTGTTTCCGGTGCTTTCTCATCCCCCCAGTCATAACCATTTCCGGACCAGAAGCTGCAGCGCACCTTGTGTGGATCTTCCTCCCACGCTGCCCCAAAATGCTCTCTTCCGCTGATCCTGCTGGCACAGGGATCCAGATAGATTTCCCCGTTTATCTTAAAATTGTACTCCAGATTGGTTACATTTAATTTTTTCATAAAGACAGAAAAAATCCGTCCTGTACGATATTTTTCATCCAGAAGAAGCTCATAAAAGGGCTCTCTTCCCCTCTTCCTGTAAAGGAGCAGGTAAACCTCAGAATCCTCTTCCGCTTCCACTGCAAAATTATATCCATCTGCCATCTGGGTTACCCCAAGTAAAAGAGGATAACCGTATGTCACAACAACGCTCTTATTTCCCGGTATTGGCACTTTATAAGCCCTCCTGTCTTTGTCTGCTGTCTCGTCTGTAGCCATTTTTGTACACAGAGCACGTTTCCCAAAGGGAATCTGCACAATGCAATCTTTCTCATGAAATAAAATCATCCGATGATATCTGTTTATCCCCAGATCCTGCCATACAGGACTCCCTATGGTCTAAAATTTCAGATCCAGTTCTACAGGACAATGGTCGGACCCCATTATCTCGCTGTGAATCTTCGCATCCTCCAGATTCTCTTTCAAGGACGGAGAGGTGATGAAATAATCAATTCTCCATCCGGCATTCTTCTCTCTTGCCTTAAATCGGTAAGACCACCAGGAGTAGGCGCCCTCAAGCTCCGGATAAAAGTAACGAAATGTATCAATAAATCCAGCTTCCAGAGTTCTGGTAAAGCAGGCTCTCTCTTCATCTGTGAAGCCTGCGTTCATCCGGTTGGTCTTAGGATTCTTCAGGTCAATTTCCTGATGTGCCACATTCATGTCTCCACAGCAGATCACAGGCTTTTTCTCCTGAAGCTTCAGAAGATAAGCCAGAAAATCTCTTTCCCATTCCATGCGGTATTCCAGTCTTCGAAGCTCTGACTGGGAATTGGGCGTATATACGGTAACCAGATAAAAATCGTCCATCTCTGCAGTGATCACACGGCCTTCTTTATCGTGTTCCTCTATTCCAAGTCCGTAGGTCACGGACAACGGCTCTTTTTTCGTAAAAACAGCTGTTCCGGAATATCCCTTGCGGTTCGCATAATTCCAATATTGATAATAACCTGGAAGCTCCAGCTTCACCTGGTTCTCCTGACATTTGGTCTCCTGAAGGCAGAAAATGTCTGCATCCAACTTCGCAAAGCTTTCTTCAAAGCCCTTGGTGATACAGGCACGGATTCCATTTACGTTCCATGATACAAGCTTCATGTTGTTCTCCAATCTGTAAAAATTTATATGATGCACAAAAATCCTTCTGTACATGATTTTGCCCATTTTTTCAAAGTTTCCAGTGAACTTCATTCACCCAAAACCTCTCATAAGATATTGCCTGTGAATATTCAATATATTCTAACACTTTCTTCATTATAACACAGATTTCCCTATTCACAAAACCCTATTTTTCTGGTACAATCTAAATATTGTCCGGGCATACCGTTACCAGTGAAAACGAAGCTAAAGAAGTCCCGGTGTTACCTTGTTTTACAGCATGAACATGTTTTTTCACAGGTAACATATAAATACAAATTTTTTATAAAGTGAGGTATTTTTAATGAGTGATTCAGATATGACAAACTCCTGCAGCAGCTGTGGAAGCAGCTCATCCTGCGGCGGTTCCGACTGTTCCACATGCGGCGGATGCAGCACTGACGCAAACCAGCACAGCACCATTACTCTTACCATGGAGGATGATACTGAGGTAGAATGCGCCATCCTTACCATTTTCCCGGTAGATGCAAAGGAGTATATTGCGCTTCTTCCTCTTGACGAAGAGGGCCAGAATCATGACGGTGAAGTTTATCTGTATTCCTTCACCCGCACTGCAGAGGGTGCTCCCATGCTTTCCAATATTGAAAGCGACGAAGAGTACAATAAGGCTGCTATCGCATTTGACACTGTTTTACAGAATGCGCGGGAAGCAGAAGCTGCCGGAACACCTTTAGAGTAATCTCTCCGGTGATCTTTAAAGAAATTTCCTGCGGGAGCATCAAAGTAATCTTCCCGGTGGTCTTTAAAGAGATTTCCTGCGGGAGCCTGTTTGAAAAAGGCTTTCTGCAAAATTTGAAAAAAGCTTAAGAACAATAAAAGCAGGTATCTGTGATTGATAAATTCATCACATTTACCTGCTTTTGTATTTCCCATAAAACTGCGAGGATGCCGCAGCGGGTTACTTCGTCGTACTTCCAAACCCGCCATTTCTCACATCTGTCACATCATCGTCTACGGTAATCCCATACTCAACGAAGATTCCCTGCATAAAGCCTGTATCTGCCTTCAATTCTACCACTTTGTTCTCATTGGTGTCATTTGTCAGCTTGGCAAAAATATGACCTTCATTGTCAGAATAAAAATAATCGCTGTCAATAATCCCCACCGTATTATTCAGCTGCAGACGGAATTTAAATCCCAGGCCGCTTCTTGGATAGCATTTCAGCACCCACTCCTGATCCATCTCCACACGGATCCCGGTCGGAATCTTGATGGTCTCTCCTGGCTTGATGGTAAAATCAGCCGGGGAAAAGAAATCATAGCCTGCGCTTCCGGCAGTAGCTCGTCTTGGAAGACGGATTCCCTCATAAATCTTCTCTGCCTCATCAGCAGACACGCCCTCAAAAGTATCCATCCAGTCTGCCACAAAGCGCTCTTTACTTACTTTATGAAATTTTGCAATTCTTTTCATGTTTCCTCCTGTTTGTCCCGTGCAGACGCCTTTTCCAAAGCTCCGACTCTGCAGCGGATATAAAGAATGCCGGGCACATCTGTCCGGCATCCCCCAAGCTGTCACTGTGCTTTTCATACACAGTGGCCTTGCATTTTATTCTTATTTTGCCTCTGCCGGAACATCCTTGATGCTGAAGCTCATTCTTCCCATCTTGTCTTTTCCAAGGCATACAACAGTTACCTTATCTCCAAGTGTAAGAACATCCTCTACGCGGTTGATTCTCTCCTTGCAGATCTTGGAAATGTGAACCATTCCCTCTTTGCCAGGTGCGAACTCAACAAATGCGCCAAACTCCTTGATGCTTACAACCTGTCCGGTAAGGATCTGTCCCTGCTCGAAGTCAGAAGCAATGATCTCAACCATGCGCTTTGCTTCCTGCATGTTCTTGTCATCTACGCCGCAGATAGATACAGCACCCTCATCTGTGATATCGATTTTAACGCCTGTGCGCTCGATGATGGTGTTGATGGTCTTACCTCTCTGGCCAACAACATCACCGATCTTCTGAGGATCGATCTGGATCTGGATGATCTTCGGAGCATATTTTCCAACAGTTGTACGAGGTGCAGGGATACATTTCTCAATAACTTCATTAAGGATGTACTCTCTTGCTTCC
The DNA here is from genome assembly GCF_003480145.1 of Ruminococcus sp. AM42-11. NCBI lineage: Bacteria > Bacillati > Bacillota > Clostridia > Eubacteriales > Oscillospiraceae > Ruminococcus > Ruminococcus sp. AM42-11. The sequence goes on from NZ_QUIO01000008.1 coordinate 57,105, forward strand.
TTAGTACGTCTGATTGCTTCTTCTACGATCTGTCTTGTAAGACCGTGGATCTTAATATCCATCTGAATCGCTGTGATACCGTCATGAGTTCCGGCTACCTTGAAGTCCATGTCGCCAAAGAAGTCCTCAAGTCCCTGGATATCAGTAAGAACGATATAGTCATCATCTGTGTCACCTGTTACAAGACCACAGGAAATACCTGCAACCGGCTTCTTAATCGGTACACCGGCAGCCTCAAGAGACATGGTGGATGCACAGATACTTGCCTGGGAGGTAGATCCGTTTGACTCAAAGGTCTCAGATACAGTACGGATTGCATATGGGAATTCTTCTACGCTTGGAAGCACCGGTACAAGTGCTCTCTCAGCAAGTGCTCCATGACCGATCTCACGGCGTCCCGGTCCTCTGGATGGCTTTGTCTCACCTACAGAATAGGATGGGAAATTGTAGTGATGCATATATCTCTTGCTTGTCTCAAACTCGTCAAGTCCGTCAATTCTCTGTGCCTCTGCAAGAGGTGCCAGAGTAGTAATGGTACAGATCTGAGTCTGTCCACGGGTGAACATAGCGGAGCCATGTACTCTCGGGATGATGTCAACCTCTGCTGCCAGAGGACGGATCTGTGTGATCGCACGGCCGTCCGGACGTTTGTGATCTTTCAGGATCATCTTACGAACGGTTTTCTTCTGATACTGATAAACAGCCTCACCAAGAACAGCAAGCCACTCTTCCTTCTCTGCAAAAGCTTCTTTCAGCTTGTCTGTGATCTGGGCAATATTATTCTCTCTTGTCTGCTTGTCATCAGAGAATACGGCAACTTCCATTTCTTCCGGAGGAACGATCTCCTTGATGGCGTCAAACAGCTCCTGCGGAACTGCACAGGACTCATAGCTGTGTTTCTCTTTCCCGCACTCAGCGATGATCTGATCGAAGAATCTGATGATCTCCTGGTTTACTTCATGTGCTTTATAAATAGCCTCGATCATCTGATCCTCCGGAACCTCGTTGGCACCGGCCTCGATCATGATAACCTTATCTCTTGTGGAAGCTACTGTCAGCTGAAGGTCAGAAATATCCTTCTGAGCCAGTGTAGGGTTCACAACATACTCTCCATTGATCAGGCCGATCTGTGTCGTTGCACATGGGCCATCAAATGGAATATCAGAAATACAGGTAGCAAGGGAAGAACCAAGCATAGCCGGGATCTCCGGGTTGCACTCCGGATCTACAGACATAACCATGTCTACCAGTGTTACATCGTTTCTGTAATCCTTCGGGAACAGAGGACGCATAGGTCTGTCGATAACACGGGAGGTAAGGATTGCGTGCTCGCTTGCCTTTCCCTCTCTCTTATTGAAACCGCCCGGAATCTTTCCTACGGCGTACATTTTCTCTTCATATTCAACGCTTAACGGGAAAAAATCGATTCCCTCTCTTGGCTCCTTGGATGCAGTTGCTGTAGCAAGTACAGTGGTATCACCATAATGCATAAGTGCTGCGCCATTGGCCTGTTTCGCAACACGTCCGATATCTACGGTAAGTGTTCTTCCAGCTAATTCCATGGAATAACTTTTGTACATGTCTTCTCTCCTTTTTCATATAAAATATTGATCTGAAGCCACCCTACACTTCTGCAGAAACTGTGAAAACCAGTTCTGACCAACGTATATTGCAGCTCTCTTTGCCTCTGTCACAACAGAAGTCCGAAACGACTGAAAAACACATTTGATATTGCTGTAGACAGGTTTCTTCAAATGTCCTTTTCAGAAGTCTCGGAAATCTTTATCTGTCAGGTCGCCCTTACAGACAATAGTGCCTCTATTGTGACACTTGTCACTATCCACAAAAGCTCCGGTAGGAAGCTTGTCTGTGAACAATCATAACTTTCCTTACATCTTAAAATAGGGCGGATGGATATCCGCCCCTTCCGCATACTAATTATTTTCTTAAACCTAATTTCTCAATCAGTGCACGGTATCTTTCGATGTCTGTTTTCTTTAAGTAAGCTAACAGTCCACGTCTCTGACCTACCATTTTCAGCAGACCACGTCTGGAATGATGATCCTTGTGGTTGTTCTGTAAATGCTCAGTAAGCTCCTGGATTCTTGCAGTAAGAACAGCTACCTGTACCTCTGGTGAACCAGTATCTCCCTCACATCTTGCATACTCTTTCATGATTGCTGCTTTCTTTTCTTTTGAAATCATTTTGATTTCCTCCTTATTTTTAATGGTCGCCCATGCAGGTAATCCTGTGGGAACGTAATCGCCGCATATTAAGAGACGGTCGGAGTGTCCAACCCCTGAATATGGGCTGTCTGATATGTGAACAGTAACACTAAACCTGCTCACACCTTGCCTAGTATAGCATACCCGCCAGATTCTGTAAACTGTTTTTTTCGTTTTTCTTCCCGATATTATTTCTCAGTTTTCTCAAAATATCTCCGGCCGTCCTCTGCATCTGCCAGAAGTCTGCTCTTCAGCGCCTCTAGAGACGGAAATTTCCTTTCCGGCCTCAAAAACTTTTTGAAATCCACCCGGCATTCCTCTCCGTAGAGATCTTCCCTACAGTCAAAAAGATAGGTTTCCACCCCTATAAAGCTCTCACCAACCGTAGGCTTACAGCCAATGTTGGTAATTCCGTGGTATATCTTATCTCCGAAATAAGAGCTTGTCACATACACGCCGTTTGGGGGCAGGATCTTGGTCCTGGGAGGCACGAGATTGGTAGTGGGAAGCAGAACCTTATGTCCCATTCCCCTGCCATGTACCACCTGACCTTCCACAAAGTAATCCCTTCCCATAAGGGAAGTAACTTTCTCCATATTTCCTTTTTTCAGTTCTTCTCTGATATAGGTACTGCTGATCTTCCTGTGTCCATCCATTTCTTTGGAAAGGATTTCCACATCAAAGCCATACTTTTCTCCAAATTCCATAAGAAGCCGGGGCGTACCTTTCCGCTCGAAGCCAAACCGGTTGTCTTCTCCCACTACTACGTAGGATGCCCCAAGATCTCCCATAAGAATCTCTTTTATAAAATTCTCAGCCTTCATATGCCGGATCCTGTCATTTAACTGGCATTCTACCAGCACATCCACGCCAAGCTTTTCAAGAATGGAAGCACGTTCCTGCCTGGTAAGGATCATGTTGCTGGAAGCATCAATAGCAAAAAGGACAGCCTGTTCTCCAAGTGTCTTCCGCTCCCTGATCTTCTCAACCAATTTTCTGTGGCCACGGTGGATCCCGTCAAATTTTCCCATTGTTACTGCACAGTTGGCAAGTTTTGGAAACTCACCCTCTATCTTCAGGTATTCCATAATCTCTCCTGTCAAACCAGTTTATGCCTGATTGGTAACTGTTCAGCACCTGCTGAATCGTCACTTTATTATTCAGAACATTTTCACCGGATAATATTTCTTCTTCCCTGCATCCCACTGAAAAATACCTGTAAAAGTTCCGTCACTGGCGTACATGCGCACCCAACCCTCTTTGTGCTGGGGACGAACCAGATTGTCGGACAGCGGATTTCCATTTGCCAGAAGCCTGTCCCCGTAAGAATCCGCATAAAGAGCGGGGTACTCAGCCAGAACTGCTTCCACCGGGTCGATCATATCCTGGACGGTTCCATCTGCCACAGCAGCTTCCACCTGGGCAAGCGTATGGCTCTCAAAGAGAGAATACCGACCAACCCTTGACCGGAGCAGTTCTTCCATACAGCCGCCACAGCCAAGCTTCTCGCCAATATCATGGCACAAGGTGCGGATATAGGTTCCCTTACTGCAGGTCACTCTTATTTTCACCAGCGGAAGATGAAATTCCAGAGGCTCTATCTCGTAGAAACACACTGGCCTGGCTTTTCGCTCAACCGTTTTGCCCTCTCTTGCCAGCTCATAAAGTTTCTTTCCATTTACCTTCAGAGCAGAATACATAGGCGGAACCTGAAGCTGCTCCCCTACAAAGCTTTTCAGTACTTTTCGCACTTCCTCCTCGGTCACATTCACCGGACGCTCTTCCAGAACTGTTCCGGACATATCCTGAGTATCCGTGTCGATTCCCAGATGAAGCACTGCCTCATACGTTTTTTCCTTATCTGTAAGAAGATCCACCAGCTTGGTGCCTTTTCCAAGAGCTACCGGCAAAACACCGGTAGCATCCGGGTCAAGAGTCCCTGTATGTCCTATTTTTTTCATATGGAGAATTCCCCGAAGCTTGGCTACCACATCATGGGAGGTAAAGCCTTTTTCCTTGTGAATTACAATGATTCCCTGAAAATCTGCCATTACTTATCCTGTCCTAAAAGCTGTTTTTCGATCTGCTCTGAAATATTATTGATAACGTCGTACATGGAACCGGCCAGATCGCAGCCTGCTGCTTTCACATGTCCGCCTCCTCCGAAATAGGAAGCGATCTTGCTTACATCTACAGAACCGTTGGAACGGAGTGATACCTTGAATACCTGGCTTTCATGCTCGTAAATAAACATTGCCACTTCCACACCTTTCGTAAGACGGAGCTGGCTTACGATTCCATCCAGGTCTGACGGCTTTACCCCATAGAAATCCATGTCTCTCAGCTTCATGTAGCCAACGATACATTTGCCATCCAGAAGCATAATGCTCTCTGCCAGAACACGTCCCATGACCTGATTCTGAATGTAGCTTTTCTGATAGAAGGATTCGTCAATAATATTGGAAAAATCAACGCCTTTTTCCATCAGGTCACCGGCAATACGCATGGTGTCCGGAGATGTGGAGGAATACTGGAATACACCTGTATCGTGGATCATTCCGGTATAAATAGCAGTTGCAATATCCAGATTGATTTTTTCTTTGTCAAGAAGCTTATACAGAACCTCGCTGGCAGAGCTGATCTCACCATGTACGTGGTTCACATCTGCAAATCCCGGATTGCTCACATGATGGTCAATGCAGACGGTCTTTTTCGCAGAAGCAAAATAATCAGCCGCCACTGCCAGACGGTCAGGAGCGCTTACATCACAGGTCACAAAAAGATCATACTCTCTGGGCTCACCTGCTTCATAATGTACCTCATCCATGCATGCAATATGTCCGAATACCGGCTTCGGCTTCTCCAGATAGATATCTGCCTTGATTTCAGGATACCATTTCTTTATATACAGATAAAGTGCCATGCAGGAACCTACACAGTCACCATCCGGGCGAACATGTCCCCCAATTCCCATGGTCTTTACGCCATCCAGAATTTCTTCGATTCTCTCCATTCCCTTCACCTCGATTTTTACTCTTCGTCTTCAGTTTCTGCTGTATCCTGTTTTTCCCCGTCCTCACTCTCAGTGCCCTTCGAATGGTCGTGTTCGATCACGTCATCAATGAGTCTGGACATATTTACGCCATATTCAATGGACTCATCCAGAATGAAGCGGATTTCCGGCGTATTGCGAAGATTCAGGTTCTTCGCAAGCTGACGGCGGATATAGCCTTCTGCACTTTTCAGCCCTTTAATTGTGGACTGCTTGGATTCCTCGCTGCCAAGGACACTGATAAATGCCTTGCAGGTCTTAAGATCCGGTGCAACCTCCACAGCCATGACAGATGTCATGGGATGGATGCGGGGATCCTTGATCTCACCGCGGATAATGTTGCTCAGTTCTTTCTGAACTTCTGCATTGATCCTTGTATTTTTAATGCTGTTTTTTCTCATTTTTTGGTCTCCTATATGAGTGCAGGCTCTGGACAACGGAAAATTGGGGGCAATGAGCTTGCCCCCAACTGACACCTGCGATTACTACGCTCTAGCGCGGCACCTCAACCATAATATATGCTTCAACTTTATCTTCTTCTTTAACGTCATTGAAATCCTGGAATACAAGACCACACTCATAGCCTGCACGAACTTCTTTGACATCATCTTTAAATCTCTTAAGGGAAGCCAGCTCACCTTCGTAGATCTGCTCCTCGTCTCTGGTGATGCGTACCTTGCATCCTCTCTGGAAGGTACCGTCAAGCACATAGCTTCCTGCGATAGTACCGATACCGGAAGCCTTGAACAGCTGACGAACCTCTGCATGACCGATTACCTTCTCCTCAAATACCGGATCCAGCATACCCTTCATGGCAGCTTCCACGTCCTCAATTGCCTGGTAGATAACACGGTACAGACGAAGGTCAACGCCTTCCTGCTCTGCCAGCTGTTTCGCTGTGGTATCAGGACGAACGTTAAATCCGATGATGATCGCATTTGATGTAGCAGCAAGGCTGACATCAGACTCATTGACAGCACCAACGCCGCCATGGATCACTCTTACAACAACCTCATCATTGGAAAGTTTTACAAGACTCTGTTTTACAGCCTCTACAGAACCCTGCACATCGGCTTTGACAATAATCGGGAGCTCCTTAAGGTCGCTTGCCTGAATCTGGTCAAACAGATTATCCAGGGAAAGTTTACCCTTAGTTTCCTCAAGAAGACGGTTCTTATTCTCGGAAACAAATGCTGCTGCAAAATTCTTAGCCTCTTTATCATTCTCAAAGGACATAAGAACCTCTCCGGCATTCGGAACATCGCCAAGACCAAGGATCTCTACAGGAGTAGACGGACCAGCCTGTTTTACACGGCGTCCCTTATCATCCATCATAGCACGTACTTTACCATTGCATGCTCCGGCTGCGATAAAATCTCCAACATGAAGAGTACCCTTCTGTACAAGGATCGTAGCAACCGGTCCTTTGCCTTTATCCAGCTGAGCCTCGATCACAAGACCTCTTGCTGCACGGTTCGGGTTTGCCTTCAGCTCAGAAACCTCTGCTGTTAAAAGGATCATTTCAAGAAGATCATCAATGCCCTCTCCTGTCTTGGCAGATACCGGAACGAACGGAGTTGTACCGCCCCAGTCCTCAGGAATCAGCTCATACTCGGAAAGCTCCTGTTTTACACGTTCAATGTTTGCACTTGGCTTATCGATCTTGTTGATGGCAACGATGATCTCAACACCAGCAGCCTTTGCATGGCTGATAGCTTCTACTGTCTGTGGCATAACACCATCATCAGCTGCAACTACAAGAACAGCGATATCTGTGGAGTTTGCTCCACGCATACGCATGGCAGTGAATGCCTCATGTCCCGGTGTATCAAGGAAAGTGATCTTCTGTCCGTTGATATCAACTACATAAGCACCGATATGCTGTGTGATTCCACCAGCCTCGCCTCTTGTTACGTTTGTCTTACGGATTGCATCCAGAAGAGAAGTTTTACCATGGTCAACGTGTCCCATTACACAGACTACCGGTGGTCTTGAAACCATTGTGGATTCGTCTTCCTCTTCCTCTTTCAGAAGCTCCTCAATTACATCTACTTTTTCTTCTTTTTCTGCAATAATGTCAAATCCAAGAGCAATCTCTTCTGCCTGCTCGAAATCGATCTCGTGGTTTACCGTTACCATCTGACCTTCCATGAACAGCTTCTTAACAATTGCAGATGGCTGCATCTTCATCGCTTCTGCAAGCTCGCGGATGGTAAGCTTCTCCGGAATTGTGATCTCCTTGATCTCCGGTTTCTTCTCTTCCTGTTTCTGCTGCGGAGCAGGTTTCTGAAGTGCTTTCGGGATTCTGGACATCTGGTTTCTGCCGCCCTGGTTTGGTCTGTGTCCGCCACCTGATGTCTTATCGAAATCTTTCTTTTTATTCTTGTTCTCTCTGTCACGCTCACGCTTGCTGTCCTTGGATGTCTTGGTCAGCTCTGGTGTAAAGATTGCGTCAGATCCGCCGCTTCTTCTTGCACCGCCGGAGCGCTGTCCACCCTGGTGGTTCTGTCCGCCAAAGCGTCCTTCACTACGGTTATCTCCGTCTTTTCCTCCGAAACGTCCCTGACCGCCCTGTGGTCTTCCCTGGCCAAATCTGCTGCCATTTCCGTTTCCATTTCTATTGTCTCTGTTGTCACCGCCCTGACGGAATCCACGTCCGTTTCCATCACCCTGGCGCGGTCCTCTGTTCTGGGAATCTCCCTGTCTTACAGGTCTTCCCTGACCATCATTATTTCTGTTTCCGCGGAATCCACCCTGGCCGCCCTGTGGTCTTCCCTGGCCGAATCTGCCTCCGTTCCCATTTCTGTCACCACGATTGTTATCCCCGCGATTATTGTCGCGGCCTTCGCCTTGACGGAAATTACGGTTGCCCTGGCTATTTCCCTGACGCTGCTGGCCGTCGTTTCTGTTCTGCTGTGCAGCTGGTCTCTGGGATTCTGTCCTTGGAGCTTCTGCTTTTGGTGCAGCCTGAACCGGTTTTGCAGGCTCTGTCTTCGGTGCGCTCTTTGGTGCTTCTGCCTTTGGTGCTTCTGCCTTTGGTGCTTCTGTCTTAGGAGCTTCAGCCTTCGGTGCACTTACCGGCTTCGGTGCACTTACCGGCTTCGGTGCTTCTGTCTTAGGAGCTTCTGGCTTCGGTGCTGCCTTTACAGGTGCCTCTGCTTTCGCTGCCGGCTGTGCCTGTGCTGCAGGACGTGTGCCCTGTGGACGTGGCTTTCTCTCTCCAGCTGGTTTCTTTCTGTTCTTCCCGCCGTCACTTGCATTCTGTGCATGATATACGCGGATAATATTTTTTTTCTTCTTCGGTGCCTCTGCACCGTCGCCTTCTTTCTTTACTGACACTTTCTGCTCTTCTGTCTTAGGAGTCTCCAATGTTATTCCTTTCTCCTTTCCCGTATCTATAACTTTTTTCACTCTGTTTTTATTCTCTCTGTTTTGCTTATTTCTGTCTTTGGCAGGCTCATGTGAATTTATCACCATATGCCATTCTCCCTTCACCAGTACGAGTCAGGATACGCTTTCACAAGTTTTCCGCAGCTCGTATTATCAAAAATCATTTCCCGGGAACATTTAAAAGCATTCCCCGGAACGCTTTTTCCTCTTTGGTTCAGGTCGTTTTCTCAGACAACAGTGGTATGCTCTAGAGCTCCTTCCCCTCATCCTGCAGCACCTTCCTAATAGCTTCTGCAAAATTCCAGTCCTGTACAGCCAGGCTGGCACGGAATTCCTTACCCATGGCATGCCCTAACGTTTCTTTATCTGAAAGGATATACAAGGGCACTTCGTAAAATTCACACATGTTCCGGAATTTCTTCTTGGTGTTATCAGAAGAATCCCCGGCTACGATTGCCAGATATCCTTTGCCGGTCTTAATGGATTTCTCAGTGGAAAACTCTCCGCTGACTGTCTTTCCGGCCTTTGTTGCAAGTCCGATCAGGGACAGCGCTTTATTATTCTTCAATACTATCAAACTCCTTCTCAAGGCTATCATAAACCTCATCCGGGATAGCTGCTTTCAAAGAACGCTCCAGTCCGTGATTCTTTCTGGCTTTCTCCAGGCACTCACGGCTCTTGCAGATGTAGGCTCCGCGACCGTTTTTCCTGCCTGTAGCATCCAGAATGATCTCATCCTCTGCGGTTTTCAACACCTGATCATTTCTTTTTTATTCTTCATTTCTCTGCAGCCAGTACACTGGCGCATGGGAATTTTATTCTTCGTCTTCATTCTCTACCGCATCCTCAGTCTCTTCAGACTCTTCACCGGCAGCTGTTTCTTCGCTATCCTGAGAAATTTCTTCTGTAGCGGACTCCTCAGACTCTTCGTACTCGTCATCCTCATAGTACTCATCGTCATCCTCGTCATAATCATAGAAGTCGCCGGACTCTCTTGCCTGGGTTTCACTCTTGATATCAATCTTAAATCCAGTCAGACGTGCTGCAAGACGTGCATTCTGTCCTTCTTTACCGATTGCAAGGGAAAGCTGGTAATCCGGAACCACAACAAGTGCAGTCTTCTCATCCGGATCTGCCATAACAGCGATTACCTTCGCCGGGCTTAATGCATTCTCGATCAAGATTGCAGGATTTTCATCCCAGTTGATGATATCAATCTTCTCACCGCGAAGCTCATTTACAATCGCACTTACACGGGCACCATTTACACCAACACATGCTCCAACCGGATCTACATCAGGATCGTTGCTCCATACTGCCAGCTTGGTACGGGAACCTGCCTCACGGGCAATGCTCTTGATCTCAACAGTTCCGTCTTTCACCTCAGCAACCTCAGACTCAAAGAGGCGTTTTACAAGGCCAGGATGTGTTCTGGAAACAAGGATACGAGGTCCCTTCGGTGTATCCTTTACCTCAAGAATATACACTTTGATTCTCTCAGTAGGCTTGAAGGTCTCACCCTTCACCTGCTCATTCTCAGCAAGGATTGCATCTGCCTTGCCAAGATTTACGCTTACATTATGTCCTACCACACGCTGTACAATGCCGGTAACAACCTCTTTCTCATTGCCGTGATACTGGTCAAACAGAACTTTACGCTCTTCCTCACGGATTTTCTGAAGGATTACGTTCTTTGCATTCTGTGTTGCAATACGGCCAAATTTGTCAGAGTGAACCGGTACCTTCAGGATATCGCCAACCTCTGCATTGGTATTCTGCTTCTGTGCTTCTACAAGAGAAACCTCTTCAGCAGGATCTTCTACGAATTCTACAACCCTGCGGTCTGCATATACACTGAAATCGCCTGTTTCTCTGTTAATGGTAACATGTACATTGTCAGCTTTTCCAAAATGATTCTTGTATGCCTGGATCAGGGACTGCTCAATGGCATCCAGCAAAGTTTCCTTGCTGATATTTTTCTCGCGTTCCAGTTCGTCCAGAGCACCCATTAACTCCTTGTTCATTTTTCTTATTTCCTCCTTTTTGCTTTCCAGCATAATCGCTTATTTCTTAAATCGGACATGTCGCCGACTGGCAGCATCTTCCTATATGAAAGTCAGCTGTTCCGCGCCTGTGGTACTCCCACAGCTGCCGGTCCGGACTTTCATGGTAACTCAAAAATCAATCGCCAGACGCACCAGTGCAATGTCTTTCTTATCGAAAGTGCGAGGAGTTCCCTCCTCATCAATGGTCACACTGTTATTATCATATGCTGTCAGTTCACCACAAAATTCTTTCTGTTTCTCGATTGGCCGGTAGGTTCTGATTTCTACCAGTTTGCCAATGCTTCTGGCAAAATCTTTTTCTTTCTTCAGAGGTCTGTCAAGTCCCGGAGAACTGATCTCCATGATGTAGCTGTCCTCAATGAAATCATCTTCGTCAAGCCTGTCGCTGAAAGCCCTGCTTACTGTCTCGCAGTCATTCACTGTGATTCCGCCTGGTTTGTCAATGTAGCCGCGAAGATACCAGTTTCCTGCTTCCTTGACATATTCCACATCTACCAGTTCGAATCCATTGCTTTCTACGATCGGAGATAACAATGCTTCTGCTTTCTGTTCATACTCTTCTTTTCTGCTCATTTTTCCCACCTGCCTCTCTATCCTTATCATCAAAAAGAGTGGGCTCACGCCCACTCCTTTGTCAACAAGTTCTGATTTCTTGTATCATTCTAACACCTTTAAATCCAAATTGCAAGGGCTTTTTCTTATAAATGCCCATTTTACAATGGTTTTAACCCATTTTGACAGTATTGTTAAGCTTATTTCACCAATAACAGCTTTTACTTTCAGCTCTTTTGAGCTTCTGCTGCACAACCTGTATAACAGCCTTTTCTTCATAATCTGCTGCTTAAATTCTGGGCTTCATACCCTTGGTATCACGTTTGGCCAACTTTACCTTGTTCAATGCATACGGCTTGTCGTGATACTGGATGGTGTACTCCTGTCTCGGTTCCACCAGATAGGCATGCTCAAGAACATCCCCGTCCCCCAGCTTCATTCCTCTTACACCAACAGAGGTCTTCTTCATGGTAGAAACATCTGTTTTCAGAATACGGAGGAAATAGCCATTCTGACTCTGGAATACCACCTGTTCCATTTCATCTGCCGGACCTACAAAGATCAGCTGATCCTCTTCTCCAAGTTTGGTAGATGCAATCGTTCTCTTTGCCACATCGAATTCCTCACCTGCAACAAGCTTGCACATGGAGGTCTTAGTCACAAACAACAGGGTGGATAATTTCACCTGTCCTGCAGGTGCCACATAAAGGATCTGCTCCTGGCTGCTGTCGTAGTTACTCAGATTATCAGCCGGAGTTCCCTTGTCACGGAAACGCACCAGTGGAATGTCTGCCACTTTAATGGAATGCATGCGTCCCATATCTGTGAAAATGCAGATCTTGTCTGTATTCATGCAGGTAAAAATAAATTTATTCTCTGCATGGGCAGCCTCTTTGTTTCTCTCATAAGCATTCTTATCAATAAGGCGCATATAGCCGAAGCGATCCATAAGGAAGCAGACCTCTGTCTCTTCCATCTTCTTTTCTTCGTAAACTGCCTCTTCTGCGTTCTCGATCACAGTTCTTCTCTTGGTGCTGTATTCTTTTTTGATTCCATCAAGTTCTTCAATAATCACTTCACACATGGAATCATAGTTGTTCAGAATATCTTCATAAGAAGCAATATTTTTCATAGTCTGGTCATACTCTGCCTGAAGAGCCTCAATTTCCAGTCCGATCAGACGGTACAGACGCATTTCCAGAATGGCTGTAGCCTGATTCTCCGTAAATTTCAGATTCTTTGCAGCTTTCTCACTGGCTTTTGACTTGAATTTGATTCCCTCTGTGATGCCCTCTACCAGACACTTCTTAACCTGGTCACGGCTTTTGCTGCCTCGAAGGATCTCAATGATCAGATCGATTACATCACAGGCTTTGATAAGACCTTCCTGGATTTCCTTTTTCTCAAGCTCTTTTCCCAGAAGAGTCTTGTACTTGCGGGTAGTCACCTCGAACACAAAATCCACATGGTGCTCAACCACCTGCTTCAGGCTTAATGTTTCCGGACGTCCGTCTGCAACAGCCAGCATATTGACTCCGAGGTGTCTTCCAGTCTGGTTTTCTTGTAGAGCATGTTGGTAAGATTCTCTACATCTGCATCTTTTTTCAGTTCCAGTACAATACGGATTCCTTCCTTGGAGGACTGGTTGGAAATGTCCACAATATCTGTGGTTTTCTTGGTTTCTACAAGGGAGGCTACGTCGTTAAGGAATTTTCCAATATTGGCACCAATCATGGTGTACGGAATCTCGGTAATCACCAGCTGCTGGCGGCCGCCTTTTACTTTTTCCACTTCCACTTTACCACGGAGACGGAGCTTGCCGCTTCCGGTTTCATAAATATTCAGAAGATCATCTTTATTTACAACCAGACCACCTGTAGGAAAATCCGGTCCTTTCAGATAACGCATCAGGCCTTTTACACTGATGTCGTTGTTCTTTATATAAGCTTTCACTGCATCCACAACCTCTCCAAGGTTATGAGGAGGAATGCTGGTGGCCATACCTACGGCGATACCATCTGCACCGTTTACCAGAAGGTTTGGAATCTTCACCGGAAGTACCTGGGGCTCCTTCTCTGTCTCATCGAAGTTTGGCATAAAGTCCACTACATTTTTATCAAGGTCTGCCAGAAAAACCTCCTGGGTCAGTTTCTCCAGTCTGGCCTCTGTATATCGCATGGCAGCGGCACCGTCTCCCTCAATGGAGCCGAAGTTTCCGTGGCCGTCTAACAGAGTTTTGCCTTTCTTGAAATCCTGTGCCATTACAACCAGTGCTTCATAAATCGAGCTGTCCCCGTGAGGGTGATATTTACCCATGGTATCTCCAACGATACGGGCGCATTTACGATATGGACGGTCGTAACGGATTCCAAGCTCGTACATATCATACAGAGTTCTTCGTTGTACCGGCTTCAGGCCATCGCGGACATCCGGAAGTGCCCTGGAAATGATAACGCTCATGGCATAATCTATATAGGATTTTTGCATCACGTCCGCATAGTCCGTGGCAATTACATTCTCCTGCTTTGTTTCCATAATCTGTTTTCCTTTCAAACACACTCTAGAGCCTGTTTGAAAAATCATTCCCGCAATCTGCACGCCCCACTTTGCGGTATATTTTGCCCGAATTCAGTTGCCGTAGCTCGCTACGGCGCCTTCATCCGGACAAAATCTCCCACAAATTGTGACGCACATCTTGCAGAAAGCCTTTTTCAAACATACTCTAAGCTAAAATCTGAGGTTCTCTTCTTGCAAAATACTCTTCTATATTATGTTCAGACCATATTCTGCTTTTTCATCCGAAAAATCCTGCTCTTTCGGATTTCAGCCTTCTTAAATATCCAGTTCTGCATCAGTTGCATGCTCGTAAATAAATGCCTTTCTTGGCGGCACGTCGCTTCCCATCAGGATCTCTGTCACGCTGGAAGCCATACGGGCATCCTCGATTTCCACCCGCTTCATTCTCCGGGTTTCCGGATTTAAGGTTGTCTCCCAAAGCTGCTGGGCATCCATCTCTCCAAGACCTTTGTATCTCTGGAGGGTAAAGCTTCCCGGCTTGTGACTGCGACGGTATTTCTCCAGTGCCTTATCATCATACAGGTACTCTTCGGCACCTTTCTTCGGCATTACTTTGTAAAGAGGGGGCATGGCAATATAAACATGTCCCTCGTAGATCAGTTCTGGCATAAAACGATAGAATAAAGTAAGTAAAAGTGTGGAAATATGAGCACCATCCACATCCGCATCGGCCATAATCACAATCTTGTCGTAACGAAGTTTAGTGATATCAAAGTCATTTCCATAGCCTTCGGAAAATCCGCATCCAAATGCATTGATCATAGTCTTAATCTCTGCGTTTGCAAGCACCTTGTCAATGGTGGCTTTCTCCACATTCAGGATCTTACCGCGGATCGGAAGGATTGCCTGGTAATTACGATCTCTGGCAGTCTTTGCAGAGCCACCAGCGGAATCTCCCTCTACGATAAAGATTTCACAAAGTGAAGGATCTTTTTTCTCGCAGTTGGCAAGCTTTCCATTGGAATCGAAGGAATATTTCTGCTTGGTGAGAAGGTTGGTCTTGGCACGCTCCTCTGTCTTACGGATCTTGGCAGCTTTTTCCGCACAGGACAAAATGGTCTTCAAGGTTTCCAGGTTTCGGTCAAAATAGAGTACCAGCTGCTCAGACATTACTTTTCCCGTGGCACGGGCTGCATCCTGATTGTCCAGCTTGGTCTTGGTCTGCCCCTCAAAGCGTGGCTCCGGGTGCTTGATGGAAACAACCGCTGTCATTCCATTACGGATATCCGCTCCTGTGAAATTAGCATCTTTTTCCTTCAGAATACCGATCTCACGGGCGTAAGTATTCATCACCGTTGTAAAGGTTGTTTTAAATCCGGTAAGATGAGTGCCGCCTTCTGCATTGTAAATATTATTGCAGAAGCCAAGTACGTTCTCACGGAATTCGTTGGTGTACTGAAATGCTACTTCTACCTGGATTCCGTCAGCTTCTCCTTTCAGATAAATCGGTTCGTGGAGAGCTTCGGAATTGTGATTCAGGTCTTTGATATATCCCACGATTCCATCTGGCTCATGATAAGTAATATCTTCAGGCGTATCACCACGAAGATCCATGAAATGAATGGTAAGGTTGGGATTCAGGTATGCAGTCTCATGGAGACGGCTCTTTACTTCTGTGGATGAAAATCTTGTTTTCTCAAAAATCTCCGGGTCTGGAAGAAAATTTACGCAGGTTCCGGTCTGTCTGGTCCTGCCAAGTCTGGGGAGAAGACCCTCTTCCAGTTCAATCGTAGGGATACCTCTCTCGTAGTGATCGTGATGTACAAATCCGTCACGGCTGATCTTAATATCCAGATATGTGGACAGGGCATTTACAACGGAAGAACCAACGCCATGAAGTCCACCGCTTGTCTTATAAGCAGAGTTGTCAAATTTACCGCCTGCATGGAGGGTGGTAAATACAAGACGCTCTGCAGATACCCCTTTCGCATGCATATCTACCGGAATACCGCGTCCATTATCAGTGACCGTACAGGAGCCGTCTTTCTCCAATGTTACTTCAATTTCAGAACAGTAACCGGCCAGATGCTCATCTACCGCATTGTCCACGATCTCATAGATCAGGTGGTTCAGGCCTTTTCTGGATACGCTTCCGATGTACATTCCCGGACGTTTCCGAACAGCTTCTAATCCTTCCAGGACAGAAATACTACCCGCGTCGTAAGTGTCTTTCTTTGCCATGGTGTTAATTCCTTTCTTACTATCATTCAGACTGTTACCAGTGAACAGTAACTTCAGGCTCTGCTGTCCCATATTCTTCTTTTATGCATCCAGTGTACCGACAGGATTGTTCGAGGAATCAACTTGTAAGTGCACGAAACAACTGCTCATTTCATTTACAGCTCTACATTTCATGATGCACTGTCTGGGCTTCAGCATTTATTCCAATGGTTGTGAAAAGCGGACAATACGTCCGCTTCTTTTCCATTCTTATCTTCTGTTCAAACATTCGTTCTATATCATACCCCAGTTTATGGTATTTTTGCAAGTAAAATTTGGTTTTTCTATTTTGTTCAAATTTTTTTTGACACCGCAAACCCGCTTATTTCCTGGCTTTTTTCGGAGTTTTTCAATTTTTCGCAAAAAAAATAAAAAAAGTGCTTGCATTCTCCTGCAAAGTAAGATATACTAAGCGAGTCGGTTGACAAGGCCAGTTGGTCAAGGGGTTAAGACGTCGCCCTCTCACGGCGAAAACACGAGTTCGATTCTCGTACTGGCTGCTAGGAACTTCCGAAGTGATTCGGAAGTTTTTTTGTTTACCGGATTTTATGAAAGTTTTTTTGTATATTGTTGCATTTTTCTATAATTTAAACAAGAAACCAACTCCATTCACTCTTATGGAAAAACAAGTTCCCATAAATATTGTTAAATTCTTTTTTTCAAAAAGGTGCCGCAGCGCGACTGCTATATCAGTCTGCCCTGCGGCACCCTTGATCCGGCTTTACAAGTATAAAGTCAGGATTTTAGTTTTTACTGGAAATCTTCGGAAGCGAAGTCGTCTGCATCTGCCTCAATGCTTTCTCCAGCATTTTCTGTGAAATCACCGGAACCAGCTGTAAATCCGTCAGCCTCTGGTGTGCTTTCGCCCTCTTCTACGAAACTCTCGTCACCAAATGCGGTTCCTTCGGTATCTGCTACTACTGCTTCATCAGTGAATCCGTCAAATTCTGGTAAAGAGAGCATATCCACGTCATCCCCTGCAAAAATCACTTTGAACGTAAACGTATAAACACCGTTCTCATTCTCAAATTGTCTTATTCTGCAATAATAAGTTTCACCAGCCAGCAGATATGCATCTTCAACGAAACCGTCACTAGAATAATCAACTCTTATTCCATTCTTGTACAGTTCAATATATACATCACTATAATCAGAAGTTATATTTTTAATATTGTACCAACCTGTTTTCTCCGGTACAAACGTATAATCCGCATATTCGCCTTCCTCCAGAGATACTTCATACTCAGTGTCACACTCAATTGCAGAAGCTTCTAACATTGTGTATTTAACCGAATATGTAACAGTAATATTATATTTGCTGTTTGTTACTACAATTTCTTTTACAACGCCCTGTTCATCCTTGTTAATCTGTACAGATTTATTTTCGTCATCATTTGTTACAGACAAGTCTGTCAACGTTGCTTCCGTTCCTGTTACACTAATAATATTGTTAATATTACTTACAGAATATGAAACAATACCTTTTCCAGAAATTCTGTCCGGACGTACAAGTTTAAAGTCTCTTTCATATTCAACATAATATTTAAAAGTTTTTTCTCCGGATGTTAATGTAATTACTACATCACATTCATGACTTCCATCATCCTCGCTAATTGTATATTCAATACCCTCAGCTGTATTTACTGTAAATTCTGGCAAGGACTCTGAAACTCCATAAATTGCCATCCATCCACTGGTATCATAGGTTTCAATATCAACCCGCGTAATCATACTACCTACAATATCATCTTCATTGAGGCTGAATATTTCTCTTAAATCCATTTCATAAAAGATTTTCCAAACTCTAGAGATACCATATTTAGCATTAGTAGCCGTAACCATTTTTACATAATCTTGACCAGATACATCTGCTACTTGAACATCTGCCTTTTCTCCATTTTCGTTTGCAAAAGTTATTTCCAGATTTCCAATATTTTCACCTTTGCCGCGGATTAGGATTCCATCACAGTCTTCTTCATCATTATACACTTTCTCATAGTCAGCGTACTCACCGTCTATTATAACATTTTCCACATTTGAAACACTGTCAATGGCATCTATAATATCATTCAGCTTCTGAATCATTGCCTTAATATCATCTATATTATCTGAA
Source organism: Ruminococcus sp. AM42-11 (assembly GCF_003480145.1). Lineage (NCBI taxonomy): Bacteria > Bacillati > Bacillota > Clostridia > Eubacteriales > Oscillospiraceae > Ruminococcus > Ruminococcus sp. AM42-11. Next base: position 75,301 of record NZ_QUIO01000008.1, read on the forward strand.
GTACTATTCACACTCTTTGCTTCAGAAAGGAGGATATCAAGGTCAGCCTTAAATGCATTATCTACAAGAGCCGCTTTCTGTTTTGATACTTCGCTGATCTTTCTGTCCAATTCTGCTTTCAAAACATCAGTCTCAGACATACCAACAGTATCGCTTCCACCATTTGGCCAGTAACCAACTGTATTAATACCGGTTACCCTGCCAGTAACAGAATCATAATCGCACACATGCCACAGATTTCCAGCCTGACCAGTCGGTACACTAAATGTATTCAGAAGGGTACTTCCTCTGTAAACTGTGACAATTGCACCAGACTTGTTAGACATGTTGGTGCTTTCTTCATCAGACTGATCTGTAAAATCATAAATATAGAAACTATAAGTTCCTGCCGTCTGTTTGTAAATTGTGGTTGTCTCTGGTCCTTCCCAATCTGTATCATCTACATCCAGATCTGCATAGGTCACATAATTCTCCTGTGTGTCTGTATCTCCATATGTCTTATCCGAATAATAGGTATGGAATTTACCATTTCCGCTTGCTTTTGGACCAACCAGATGAGAATCAAGGTCAGAAGGTGCGTCAGACTCCTCATCGCCCCATCTCAGAACGAAACGAATCTGATCATCATTGATAATCCTCGTTACAGAGAAGGTCTTGGTTACTGTCTGTCCGCTTACTACTGTTACACTGAACGGCGCAGCAACAATTTCAGACTTTGCATCTGCTGATACTACCTGAATGGTGTACGTTCCGATTGGAAGCTCTTCTATTGTGCATTTTCCATTTTCAGACACATCTACTGCGATCTCTTTTAATACTTTTCCAGAAATATTGTTTGCTCCTTCACGAATTTCAAGGGCAACTGCATAATCAATAACGCTTCCTGTTGCAGCATCTACAAATGTAAGATCCACGCTGCCTGTCTCATCTTCGCCGCCAGCTACAAGGCTAATTATCTCACAGCTGAATGAGTTTTCATTTGCACTTGTGATCTCTACAGTCTGTAATGCAGTGCGGTATCCGTCTGCAACAACTACCAGATAATAATTTCCCCATTCTGCTTCAAACGCATAATTTCCGTCTTCAGCTGTATCTGCCACTTTATTTTCTACAGTCAGATACTGGGAAACATTTCCTGCATTGATTCCTGCAACATAGTTTAACAGATATACAGAAGCACTGGAAAATGCAGTGTTATCCCCTGCAATTTCTACTTTACCGGTTACAGAAACCTTATTAACTGCCACATTTTCATCTTTCTCTGCCACTACTGTATCCAGAATTTTACCTGAATCAGAATCTTTTACCTGAACTTTTCCAAGACCTTTTACATCTGGAATATTAGCTGCGTCAGATACAGTAGCTGTTGTGCTTTCTGCACCTGCGTTCAATGTCAGTTCTACCTTGCTCTCAGCTTTCAGATTTAGGTTCTGACTGGTGGAAATGGTACTTCCCCCTGCTGAAGCCGTACTGGTAACAGGAATTGCCGTTGCAGTAATTTTGCCGGATACATTTACATCTGCCTTTGTGGACAGGGTAAGTTCGGATACAGTTCCGTTATTTACCAGATCAAGCTTTGGTGCTTCGGACTCACCTTTGTTTACTTCAATGTTTGCGCTTGCGCCTTCATCAATTGCCACACGTCCGGTTGCTGCCTGGAATATAATGTTGTTACCGGTTGCTTTCTCAATAAAGGTATTGGATGCAATTGCTTTGATTACAATTTCTTTGAAATTACCATTGTTGACAACTTCGCCGTTTGGTGCATTTACTACAAGTGTTAAATCAGACTTGTCTTCCTTTGGAATTTCGAAGCTGCTTGCTCCGCTCTGCTCAATTACTACTTCTTTCAAATCCGGATTCGGTGAAGCGAGTGCTGCATTCAGTTCAGCCTGAGTGGAAACCACCTGCTGAGTAATTGGAGTAGGGGTTGGAGTTGCAGTTGGTGCCGGGGTCGCAGTCGGCACTGGAGTCGCAGTCGGTGCCGGGGTTGCAGTTGGCGCCGGAGTTGCGGTTGGTGCCGGAGTCGCAGTTGGCACTGGAGTTGCGGTTGGTGCCGGGGTTGCAGTTGGTGCTACGCTGACAGTTACTGTGCATTTGTAGCTTTTTCCATTCGCGCCCTTAAATGTAACGGTGCATTTTCCTGTCTTTTTACCTGTGATCACACTTTTTTTGTAATAGTCGCAACTTTCTTATTACTGCTGGATACAGATTTGATCTTTGTTCCATTCAGCTTTACAGTTGCTTTTGAGCCAACTGTTACATTCAGCTTTTTCTGGCTCAGAGCCGGTGCTTTTACCGTAATCTTACAGGTATAGGTTTTCTTTCCTACTTTGGCTTTGATCGTAGCCTTACCTTTTTTCACTGCGGTAACTTTACCTTTGCTTACTTTTGCTACTTTTGCATTTGAGCTGGACCATTTTGCTTTTTTGCTGGTTCCTGTAACCTTGAGTGTAACTTTTTGGCCTGGATACAGGGTTGCTTTTGCCTTATTCATTTTTACGGCTGCTGCCTGAACCGAAAGGCTCATAGTCAGCACCATAACAACCATAAGCAAAAGTGCAGAAAGCTTTTTCCACATTTTCTTACTCATAATGCTCCTCCTTCGTTAAAATATTTTTCCGGTTTACCGCGATAAACTAGACTAATTTAATAATAAAATATTCTTTCTTCTATTTCAAGTACATTTTGGTTAAATTTTGTAGACAAAAGAAAGAAGCCGCCATATTGTAATCTCACATCACAATACAGCGGCTTTCCTTATTTTTCCTAATTCACTTTAAATTCTTACTCTTCCACATCCTCAGCCGGTTCTGCCGGGATGAAGACTCTGGAATTTTCATGTTTCTCTTTTTTCTTTAACGCTTCTGCTTTCTCAGTGGCTTCCCTGCAGAATTCCATCTGGGAATTGATCAGAAGCTTGCCTCTCTTGTCCTGCTTCTCGTAAGTTCCATCAGGCTGAAGAATATGGGCTTTTACATTATCACGGAACTCCAGATCCAGAACATGCTTGATCTCATTCTTGATCTGATCGTCCTCAACCGGGAAAACAATCTCCACACGGCGGTCTAGGTTACGAGGCATCCAGTCCGCGCTTCCCATATAAATCTCGTCGCTGCCATTATTGTGGAAATAGAAGATACGGCTGTGCTCCAGGAAGTTTCCTACAATGGAACGTACATGGATATTCTCGCTCACACCCGGGATTCCCACTCTCAGACAGCAGATGCCTCGGATCAGCAGGTAAATCTGCACGCCACAGGAAGATGCATGATAAAGAGCTGCAATGATCTTCGGATCACAAAGAGAGTTCATCTTCGCTACGATCATAGCCGGCATTCCTTTCTTCGCGTGCTCTGCCTCTCTCTCGATCAGCTTCAGGAAACGATCCTTCATCCAGATTGGTGCCACGATCAGACGATTCCAGTTCTTCGGCTCAGAATATCCGGAAAGCATGTTAAACACTGCAGTTGCATCCTCGCCGAAGCGCTCGTCACAGGTAAAAATGCCGCAGTCTGTATAAAGCTTTGCAGTGGAGTCGTTATAGTTACCAGTTGCCAGATGGACATAACGGCGGATTCCGGTGTCCTCACGGCGAACCACCAAAGTAATCTTACTGTGTGTTTTCAGACCAACCAGACCATAAATAACATGGCAGCCTGCTTTTTCCAGCATTTTCGCCCACACAATATTGTGTTCCTCATCAAAACGTGCCTTCAGCTCTACCAGAACCGAAACCTGTTTGCCATTCTCCGCTGCCTGGGCAAGTGCTGCAATGATCGGGGAATTTCCGCTGACACGGTACAACGTCTGCTTAATCGCCAGCACATCCGGATCCTTTGCCGCCTGGCGTACAAAATTTACAACCGGGTCAAAGCTCATATATGGGTGGTGTAAGAATACATCGCCCTCACGGATCACCTGAAAAATATCCTTGCTGGTATCTGCAAATGCAGGCACCACAGCAGGGGTATATTTCGGCTCTTTGTACTGATCAAAGCCATCCTGTCCATAAACCTTCATCAGCATGGTAAGATCCAGTGGTCCGTTAATATAGAAAATATCCTCTTCTTTAATGTCAAATTCCTTTTTCAGAATGCCAAGAAGTCTGGAGTCCGTTTTATCCTCCACTTCCAGGCGGATCACCTCACCCCACTGGCGCTTCTTCAGCTGCTTCTGGATTTCCACCAGAAGATCCTCCGCCCCATCCTCATCTATGGAAAGGTCCGCATTTCTCATAATACGGTAAGGATGTGCACAAACCACATCATATCCAAGGAAAAGCTTGTCAATATTGCGCTCGATAATCTCCTCCAGAAGGATCACAGTAGTGTCCTCTTTATTCCCGGATGGAATGACAACCACACGCGGCAGTACAGATGGCACCTGAACAGTGGCAAATACCAGTACATCCTTGCCCTTTTTCTTATCCTTCTTGGAAATCAAGGCGCCAATATTCAATGTCTTATTTCGAATCAACGGGAAAGGTCTGGAAGAATCCATTGCCATAGGAGTAAGAACCGGATAAACATTATCCTCGAAATAACGGTCCACATACTCCTGCTGTTCTTCATTTAATTTCTCATGCTCCATCACCAGGTGAAGTCCTACCTTCTCCAGTGCCGGAAGAAGGGAACGGTTCAGAGTGCTGTACTGGGAACGGACGAGTTCATGTGTCTGGACACTGATCTCCTTCAGCTGCTCTTTTGGTCCCATTCCTGCAATATCTGTTTTCTCATAGCCGGCATGAACCTGGTCCTTCAGAGAAGCCACACGAACCATGTAAAACTCATCCAGATTGGACGATACAATGCTGGTAAATTTCAGTCTTTCAAACAATGGCAGACTTTTATCTCTTGCTTCTGAGAGAACACGGTCGTCAAACTTCAGCCAGCTCAACTCCCTGTTCACAAAATACTCCGCTTTTTCAAAATTTTTCAGATCCATTGTGCCCCTCCTCACACTTTTCTCTTACGCCTGAATACCAGACGGATACCAAATACCTCTTCAAAAAATTCGACTTTATCCATAAGAAGTCCAAGCTCCAGGGAGATATCCTGCTCAGAATCAACTGTAAGAAGCAGGGTTCTGTCCTTCAGCATAGCCTTCATATTCTTTACCTTCTGATAATGGCTGCGATCCATGGCATTTGCAATACGAAGGATTGCAGTCAGCTTGGCGATCAAAAGATATACGGAACGATCCATTCCGACTTCTCCTGCGATCTCGCTGTAATAAACAAATTCTGTGGTATTGTAGCGCACCGCATTTGCAATGATCTGACGTTCTTCTGTGGAAAGTCCGATGATCTCCGTAGCCATAATGATCTGATAGGAGCACTCTGCCACATCTCCCATACTGATATATTTGCCACAGTCATGAAGCTGCACTGCGATCTGAAGAAGCAGACGCTCTCTGTCTCCCATTCCGTGCACTTTCTTCATGCTGTCAAAAATCGCCAGGGCAAGGTCGGTAGTACCCTTAATATGATCCTTTCCAGTAGAATAACGTTTGGCAATGTTTCTGGCTGCCACCAGAATATCATTTTCAAAATTATGTGCGCTCTTAATAAAATTCTTCTTTTCCCCGAAATCATAGGCAATGCCATCAAGAAGAGATACACCTGGCATCCAAAGCGCTTCTGCATTGAAAAGATCCATAAAATCTTTACAGATAACCATAGTTGGCACGATCAAAGCGGCATACTCCGGATCAATATCCATTTCCTCTGACAGTGAAGTCTCGGTCTTATAAACCGTATTCTCATACCGCTTCTCGAATTCAGCCCGTGTAATAATGTTATCCTGTCTCTCCTCACGGAAAATAGTCTCAGTAAGAAAATCCCCCATAAGGATCAAATTCTTTATCTCGCGGTCTTTCAGATAAAGACGCTTAAACCCGGTCAGGTCATTACGGATAAACTCCTCCACCAGCTGTGCATAATTCGTATTGGTTTTCTCCAGCTCCTTCAGACGTTGGCGGATACGCACGCTTCCCATTTTCAGGCTCTGGGTGGTTACAAGCGCATCTTTGTCAAACAGGGAAATCTGCAGGTTTCCACCGCCCACATCCAGAATAGCGGTTCCTTTCTGGATCATTTTCTTAAAGCCATTCTCAATGGCCGCAATAGATTTATAGCCCAGAAAATGCTGCTCGGCATTGCTTAAAACCTCCACATGAATTCCGGTTCTTCTGAAAATCTGTTCAATGATAATCAGCGGATTCTTCATCTCACGGAAAACACTTGTGGTACAGGCGCGGTAGTCTTTCACACCGTACTCTGCCATGATCCTCTTAAAGTCGTTAAGTACTTCACAAATAGTATCTACCTTATCCACTTCCATGGTTCCGCCGGAATATACCCCTACTCCAAGATTCAGACGATACCGGATATCGTCCACAGTCCGGAAACCACCCTTTTGGGAAAATTCAAAAATTTTCATGGTGATCTCATAAGAACTGATATCAATTGCCGCAAATGTGGTCACTGCCATACTTTTCTCCCTCCTGCCAAGGATTATTTCTTCTGTCTGTGCCTGTAAGTCAGACACAAGCAAAAGCTTTTTCTATTGTACTGCCCGCTTTCGCCAAAACCTAGAGCGTGTTTGAAATAACTATACCACTCACTTGTCTGTGAATCCGATTGCACAGGTATAAATTTCAGATAATCTCTGGTATTCTTTTACTGTTCCTCACTTGTTCCCAGAACATGATCAATAAACTGCTGCGCCGTTCTTCCAGTGAGACCGCCGTGAGAAAGCTCCCAGGCGTTTGCCTTCATCAGAAGCTCTTCTGCAGGCATTGTAACACCATAGCGCTCTGCAAGTGTAGTAACAATATTCTGGAATTCCTTCTTGTTCGGTGCACCAAAATAAATACGTACGCCAAAACGGTAAACCAGAGAAAGCTTCTCCTGCACAGTATCGGAGGAGTGCAGATCTTCATCGTCTGCCACCTCCAGCTTATCCCCGGATTTTTCCCGAACAAGATGACGTCTGTTGCTGGTTGCATAGATCAGAATATTGTCCGGCTTTTTCTCAAGGCCGCCCTCGATCACTGCTTTCAGATATTTATATTCGATTTCAAATTCCTCAAAGGAAAGATCATCCATATAAAGAATAAATTTGTAATTACGATTTTTGATCTGTGCGATCACATCATTCAGATCCTGGAACTGGTGCTTGTACACCTCGATAATGCGAAGTCCTTCGTCATAATAACGGTTCAGGATACCTTTGATGCTGGAAGATTTACCAGTTCCTGCATCACCAAAAAGCAGGCAGTTATTGGCCTTTCTTCCTCTTACAAAAGCCTCCGTGTTCTCGATCAGTTTCTGCTTGGGGATTTCATATCCAACCAGATCATCCAGATTCACATGGGCGATTCTGGTAATCGGTGCGATCACCGGCTTGCCATCCTTGCCATGCTCAATACGAAATGCCTTGTTCAATCCCAGCTTACCTACGCCGAAATCTTTGTAGAACTGCACCATATCTGCCATAAACTCTTCCACTGTAGAAGCCTCTGCCAGTGTTTTGCTCATATCACAGATTCTGTCGCAGATACGCTGGTTGTATACCTTGCTGTTACATCCTGTATTCACATAATTACAGAGAAAATCAGCACAGTCTGTTCCAAACACCCTGTCAAAAACAGAAAGATCATAGTCATAGAGTTCTTTGAAAATTCCAAAATCATGAAGAGCCAGATGGTTAATACTTCCCTCCACTGCCCCTCTGATCTCGGAAGCGGTACTGAATGCATTCTCGTGATTGACCAGAAGCTGCGTCAGATAAGTGTGCCACAGATTCCCGGAAAACCCATACATTCCTGCCATTTCCACCAGGCTTCCTGCCATATGGAAAAATTCCTCTTTACGATTCTCAAAGCCTTCTTCACCAGCCTCATAGCTGTTCATCAGTGATGTCATTATGTCCAGTACCTCACCGTTGTCGAAATTGCGGTAAAGGATACATTCTTCTGTTCTTGCCATTTTTGTTTCCTCTCAATTCCATGGCGCATTTGCGTGTCTCTTCTCCTTTTTGCTGCCCGCACAATTCATGGCAGCATACTTTCGGATATACAGGCTCTCGCATTTGCAATGTTTTTCATTCTACTTTTCTTATATTAAAAACAGATAAAATCTTCTTAAATTCTTTGGTTAATTTTAACAATAAATGAAATTGCTGCCACTCTCTGCCTTCGCAGCTATAATCTTAATAATTGCCCAGAATTTTCAAATAGCTGGTCTCTGCTTCCATGCCCCGCAATGCATTCTTTACCGCGCTGTCCCGCAGATTTCCCTCGAAGTCCACGAAGAAACGGTATTCCCAGGTTTTTCCCGGAATAGGCCGGGACTCGATCTTGGTCATATTCAGACCATTATAAATCATATGGGAAAGTACATTGTAAAGCGTTCCGCTTGCATGATGTGCCTCGAAGCATACACTGATCCTGGAGCTGTTATTCTCATAAACCGGTTTCTTTGCCAGAATAATAAATCTGGTCACATTGCTGTCATTTTTGCAGATATTCTCTGCCAGAACCTTCAGATTGTAAATCTCTCCGGCAGCCCTGCTGGCAATCGCTGCGTGGGTCTTATCCTGATCTGCGCTGACCTTTTGGGCCGCTGCGGCGGTGTTGGTTACCGCTGTGGTTTTCCACCCTCTATGCTCTTCCAGATATTCCTTACACTGGGCAAGCCCCTGAGGATGGGAATATACCCCGGCAATATCGGAAAGCTCAGCCTCCTGCAGGCCAAGCAGCACATGCTCAACTTTCAGGATCTGCTCTCCCACGATAAACAGATTATATTCTGTCAAAAGGTCATAAATATCTGCCACAATCCCAGCTGTGGAATTTTCAATAGGAAGGACTGCGTAATCTGCTCTTCCTGCTGCAACTTCTTCCATGGCATCCCGGAACAGTTTCACATGATAGCTCTCAATGTCTTCCTGAAAATAGGCGCGCATGGCACCATAGCCGTAGGCGCCCTCCACCCCCTGGAAAACAACAGTCACATTATTTCTGGGAAGCTGCTCCACCATTTGGAAGTCTTCCTTTTCTTTCGGACCATATTCGGTGAGAAGCTGATACTGACGCTTTCTGCTGATGGCCATGATCTGCTGAAAAAGCTCCTGGGCTCCAAGTTCGTTGAACTCACCGTGCGCTTTTTTCCTGATCTCTTCCAGTTTGGCATGCTCTCTCTCCGGATCCAGCACTTTCTTTCCGGTATGGATCTTATACTCTGCAACCTCCTCGCAGACCTTCATCCGCTTCTCAAAAAGTTCCACCATCTGATTGTCAATTTCATCTATTTTTCGTCTGCATTCCTGCAAATCTGTCATATTGTTTTCTCTCCAGTTTTTGTATTTAATCATGCAAATTCAGCTGCTGCACACTTCAATTTCCACAATGTACTGCCATTACCGTTCAATCCGTGACCAGTAACACGCTGCCATTTCAGTACCCGGCACTTATCCGACATATTCTTCCACCGCATTTGTAAGCGCTCCAATAAAGGAAAGTGAACCAAATGCCAGAATCACACTGTTCTCGTCATCTCCTGCACAGGAAAATGCCTTTTCTACAGCATCTTTTATACTTTTTGTACTCTCGGCACTGGAATTATATACCCTTGCCGCCTTCGCCAGTTCCTCTGCCGGCAGTGCACGGGGATTATCCGGTGTCTCTATGGTATAGATTTTTTCTGCAAAATGGGCTGTTTTTTCAAGGACAATCTTATATTCCTTGTCTGCAAAAACACCCATAATGTAGATCAGTTTTTTCCCATTAAAATAGTGCCGGACAGATTCTGCCATCTTGTCGGCTGCTCCGGCATTGTGAGCGCCGTCTACAATAAAAAGAGGCCTTTTATTGATAACCGTAAATCTTCCCTTCCAGCTTGTGTGGAGAAGACCGTCCTTCCGCTGTTCCATGGTAGTAGTCCAGCCAAGTCTGTCCAGTTCTTCAAGGGCATTTAATGCCAGCACTGCATTTTCTTTCTGGTAAACACCGGCAAGGGAAATTGCAAATTCCTCTCCTTTATAAGAAAAGGTCTGACCGAATACGCTCTCTTTTTCCAAAACAGCCTCATCAGGGTCAGATACCACACAGGGTACATGAAGCTTTTTGCAGGTATCTGCAATCACCTGTGCCGCTTCCGGCTTCTGCTTTGTGGTCACAACCCGGCAGCCAGGTTTGATAATTCCCGCCTTCTTCTCTGCGATTTCTCCAAGGGTATTTCCAAGAAATGACATATGATCCATGCTGATAGAAACCAGCACAGCCAGTTTGGTATTCTTCACAATATTGGTGGCATCCAGATTACCGCCCATTCCGGTCTCCAGAAGGACCAGATCACAATTTTCTTCCTTAAAATATAAAAACGCTGCTGCGGTCTCAATCTCAAAAGGGGTGGGATGATTCATGCCAACCGCTGTCATCTGATCAATTGACCTGGAAATTTCTGTCACATACTTTGCAAAATCTTCCCGTGAGATCTTCTCGCCGGCAATCTCAAGACGTTCTCTGTAAGAATAAAGAGTTGGGGATATGTATCTGCCCACTTTATAGCCTGCCCGGGTAAGGGTGGTGTATAAATAAGCAATCACGGAACCCTTTCCATTGGTTCCGGCTACGTGGACATAAGGAACTGCATCCTGAGGATTTCCAAGCCTGTCCAGCATTTCACGCATATTATCAAGTCCCAGCACGGAACCGTATTTCGCCGAATCATCGATATATGCACGGCATTCCTGATAGTTCATAATAAAAGCTCCTCGTTTATCAAATATCTTTTTCTCTCCATTATAACCTTGCAGCATAAATTTAGCAAGAATGGGAATGTTATTTTTATCATTTTACCCAAGGAGACCAAGCATATGAAAAAATACCCTTTTCTCTTCTGTGGTTTTACCGGTCTGTGTCTGGAGATTCTCTGGACCGGGCTCCATTCCCTGCTCCGGGGAGATGCTTCCATGAAAGGCACTACCTCTCTTCTTATGTTCCCCATTTATGGCTGTGCATCCCTGATTCTGCCTGTATACAAAAAGCTGAAAAGCCTTCCGGCACTTCTGCGCGGCTCCCTTTATACTGCCGGATTTTACCTGGCAGAATTTACCAGCGGTTCTATCCTGCAGGCTTTTCACATGTGCCCCTGGGACTATTCTGGAGTGCCCCATCAGTACAAAGGAATCATCCGTCTGGACTATCTCCCGGTCTGGTTTCTCACTGGATTGTTTTTCGAAAAAATACTTACAAAATCTTCTTGAAAAATCATTCCAAGTAGTATATGATAGGTCGAAGAGATTTTGCGTTACCACTCACAGAAGATCCTTTTTGAAAGAGTTTTCGTGAACCGTAACACTCTACCCCAAAACCACACACTCATAACGGAGGTATATCATGAGACACTTAATGAGTCCGCTGGACCTTAGTGTTCCGGAGCTTGAGAAGCTTCTGGATCTTGCCAGCGATATTGAGAAAAACCCCAAAAAATACGCACATACCTGTGACGACAAACGGCTTGCCACACTTTTCTATGAGCCAAGTACCCGCACCCGTCTCAGTTTTGAAGCTGCTATGATGAACCTTGGCGGTAAGGTTCTTGGTTTCTCATCTGCAGATTCCAGTTCCGCAGCGAAAGGGGAAACTGTTGCCGATACCATTCGTGTTGTTTCCTGCTATGCAGATATCTGTGCTATGCGTCATCCCAAAGAAGGTGCTCCGCTGGTAGCTTCTATGGTTTCTAATATTCCTGTTATCAATGCCGGTGACGGTGGTCATCAGCATCCAACCCAGACTCTTACAGACTTACTTACCATCCGTTCCTTAAAGGGACGTCTTGACAACATTACCATCGGTCTGTGCGGAGATCTGAAATTCGGACGTACTGTTCACTCTCTGATCGAGGCGCTGGTTCGCTACAACAATGTTAAATTCGTACTGATTTCTCCGGAAGAGCTTCGTATCCCAAGCTATATCCGTGAGGACGTGCTGAAGAAGAACAACATCGAGTTCCTAGAAGTAGAACGTCTGGAGGATGCTATTCCGGAGCTTGACATTCTTTACATGACACGTGTTCAGAAGGAGCGTTTCTTCAATGAGGAAGATTATGTTCGTATGAAGGATTTCTACATACTGGACAAGCAGAAGCTTTCCCTTGCAAAGGATGACATGTACATTCTTCATCCGCTTCCACGTGTTAACGAAATTGCAGTCGAAGTAGACAATGATCCGAGAGCCGCATACTTTAAACAGGCCCAGTACGGTGTATATGTTCGTATGGCCCTGATTCTTACATTATTGGAGGTGGAACTGCCATGTTAAATGTTGGAGCACTTCGTGAAGGTTTTGTATTAGACCATATTAAAGCAGGCAAGGCTATGACCATTTATCATGATCTGAAGCTGGATAAGCTTGACTGTACCGTAGCGATCATCAAAAATGCAAAGAGCAATAAGATGGGCAAAAAGGACATCATCAAGGTTGAGTGCCCGATTGAAGATCTGGATCTGGATATCCTTGGTTTCATTGATCACAATATCACCGTAAATATTATTAAGGATGAGAAGATCGTTGAGAAAAAAGACCTTCGTCTTCCGAAGCAGGTTGTAAACGTAATCAGATGTAAGAATCCCCGCTGCATCACTTCCATCGAGCAGGGACTGGATCAGGTGTTTGTTCTGGCTGATGAGGAGAATGAGGTTTACAGATGTAAATATTGTGAGGAGAAATACTCTGGTCACAGAAACAAATAAGTTATCTCTCTAAATCATTGTTTTTTATAACAATATTGATATTTATTGTGGAAGCTGAATACAGCTTCCACTTTTTTGCCTTAAAGCGTGTTTGAGAGTGGAAAAAGACCTTTGGGTCCTGGTATCGGAGCGTTTTTATGTAATAGGAACATTACGGAGTAATTTCCTATTATATAAAAAACCTGAGAAAATCCAGCAGAACTGAACCTTCTCAGGTTAAATATCACATTATATGTATCATACAATCCGATTCTTAAATACGCAAGCAGACCGATAAGCCGGGTTATGTCGTTGAGTGATCATCTGTCTAGGCCTTCCGTTGCCGAAAGGCTCAAGCGACCTACCTGAAAGCACGACGGGCCGCCGTATCGCTTTCTGCTCGGTCTTGCTTCGAATGGAGTTTACATGTGCCCGGCCTGTTACCAGGACGGCGGTAGTCTCTTACACTGCCTTTCCACCCTTACCATGGCAAGCCATGGCGGTTTATTTCTGTTGCACTGGTCTGGGAGTCACCTCCACCGGACGTTATCCGGCATCCTGCCCTGTGAAGCCCGGACTTTCCTCGTCTGAACCCTTTCGTCTGTTCAGCCGCGATCACCTGGCCTGCTTGCGCAAGTGCTATTTTAACATTATTGTGGAAAGATGTAAAGTGTTATTTGAATCGTTGCAGATAATCACTTAGGCAAATTTTTATATTCATCACTGTTAAGCGCATCCTGATATGCAGAATAAGCAGCAGACAAATTATCATATTTCTTCCCTGCATTAATAATATTCAGATAACCTGCTGGGGCAAGATGATCAGCTATTGCCATATATTTTCCATTCCTGCTGGCAACCTTTGATTTGGAAACATAATATTTTCCATCGCCAGTTTGAATCAGAATTGGTATTTCTGTGTCAGCCGCTATTGCCTTTTCACCTTTTGCATTTATATCTAAGGAAGTCCAGAACAAATATCTTTTCTTCTCATCTATGCCACTTCCCAAATATGCCCATGTGCCAGTCTGTAGCAAACTGTTAACACCAATTAGATCTTTAATTTTTGGTACATATGTTTTCGAATCAGTTCCAGAATCAAATTCAAAATTCGAATTATCCTTTACCAAATCCAGACAGCCACTATCCTTTAATACATTAAAGAAATCCTCACTCATATTATAGCTATTTGACGTTGATGATACATCCCCACTCCACACAAATTTGGTTCCCTTTTTCTGTTCAAACGAAATCTGACATTCTCCATTTGCTCCTGGTATTCCAATCCAGTTCTCCGTATCGCCGTCCTTTACCGAATGGCTGATTCCCCCAATTGTAATTACATCCGCCGACTGCCAGTCATACTGTTTCTGTTTCAGCTTGACAGTAACCGGTTCATTATAAATCCCCATATTTGCCTCAGTCAGCACCTTCGCATAAGCAGCGCGTACATTTGCAAGGTCTGCTGCTTCCCTGCTTTTTTCCAACTGACTTCCGAAAACAGGTATTGCAACAGCCACCAGCACCGCAATAATTGCAACCACGATCAAAAGCTCAGCCAATGTAAAGCCTTCGCGACTTTTTTTCATAAAATACTCCTCAATTTCTTACAAGCACATCTGCATCATCAGGTGTTAAAACAGCTTCCCCCTATAAATTCTCTTAGCAGGGAATTATTAGGCACTTCCTCGCTTGGCACCGCTACAAAATAATCAAAAAATTTCAGCAGCCTGTTTGCCTCCAGATATTCCGGCTCCTCTTTGGAAATTCCGAAGAGAAGAGGCTCTGCGTATACCTTCAGACAGGCCAGTTCATAGATCAGTGCCGAGTTAAACATAACATCCGCTTCTTCCTGGTATGGAAAAATATTCTTCTCTTCCCCTCTTCTTACAGAAGGCCACCTTGCAATGGTATCCTTGGCAGAGGTTCCTCTTGTTCTTGCATCCCGGACGATTCTGCGGATCAGTCTTCCATCTGTGGTAGGAATCCGGTTGTGTTCATCAATGTTCAGCTGGGTGAGGGCGCTGATATAGATTTTGAACTTGCTCTCCTTCGGAAGTGCGTAGCTTAATTTGTCGTTCAGACCATGAATTCCCTCAATAACAAGGATGTCTTCCTTCCCCAGCTGGAGAAAATCGCCTTTATATTCTCTCTGCCCGGTCTTGAAGTTAAACACCGGAAGTTCTACTCTCTCTCCATTAAGAAGTGCCAACATATCTTTGTTGAACTGCTCCACATCAATAGCTTCCAGACACTCATAATCCTTTTCCCCGAATTCATCCAGCGGGGTATGCTCTCTGTTTACAAAATAATTGTCAACAGCAATAGGATGTGGCTTCATTCCGTGCGCCGCCAGCTGAATGGACAGCCTGTGGGAAAAGGTAGTCTTGCCGGAGGAGGACGGACCCGCGATCATGACGAACTTCTTGTTTCCAGCCTTCACGATCTGCTCTGCAATTCTGGCAATTCCAGACTCCTGGATGGCCTCCTGCATAAGAAGGATCTTCTGTATCCCCTGGGAAACGATCTGGTCATTCAGCTCACCTACTGTGGAGATTTCCAGCTTTCTGCCCCACTCTTCAGAATCCTTCTGCACCTGGAAGATTTTCTCCTGGAGCTGGAATTCCGGAAGCACATCCGGAGCCTTAGCATCCGGCAGAATCAGCACAAAGCCTTCATCATACAGCTTCAGGTCAAAATATGGCACATAACCGGTATCGTAAGCCATTGCCCCGTAAAAATAATCCTCAAAATTCTCTATGCTGTAAATATTCACCCTGGAAACCCTGCGATAGCGGAACAGCTTCTCTTTATCATACATTCTGTGATGATGAAAAAGTGCAATTGCTTCATCCGTTCCTACACTTCGTTTCTTCACCGGGATTTTCTGCTCCACCAGTTCTGTCATCCGCTTCTTTACCTGGTCAAGAAATGCCTGATCCAGCTTCTGTTCTCCCGCCATAGTAAAGTAAAAACCGCTTCCTACAGAATAATGAAGCACCACTTTATCTACTTTTTCTTTGCCTGCAAGATCGTAAATTGCCTTTAAAAGCACCAGACATGCAGTTCGCTTATAGGTTTTATTTCCAATGCTGTCTTTTGTGGTAACCAGCCGGACTTCACCATCCCGTTCTGCTTTTTTATGAAGCTCACAGATCTTGCCTCCTGCAATTACAAGAATAACAGGGGCCGGGCTGGTCTTTTCGTACTCTTTTACAACTTCTTTATAGGTAATTCCCATGGGAAACTCTCTGGTTTCCCCATTGATTGTAAGTTTCACTGCATGATCCATAAAATCTCCTTTTCTGATCTGAAAGATCAATTAGGCTAAACATAAA
Source organism: Ruminococcus sp. AM42-11 (assembly GCF_003480145.1). Lineage (NCBI taxonomy): Bacteria > Bacillati > Bacillota > Clostridia > Eubacteriales > Oscillospiraceae > Ruminococcus > Ruminococcus sp. AM42-11. The sequence goes on from NZ_QUIO01000008.1 coordinate 91,379, forward strand.
TCACATTTTCCAAAACCAGACAATGTTATTCTGACAACTCATTTTATCTCCGGGCGGGCGAACACCATCACGCCCATCCGCACCAGGTCTTAACCTTATAATATCGTATACGGGCTTCTCATCTTTGCACAGCTGACTGTAAGCTCCGGAAACGCTTTTGCCAGTCTTTCCTTCATATCTTCCATAAAAATATATTCCGTACCGTAATGACCTGCGTCAATGATTGCAAGCCCCTGGGCTACGGTGTCAATTCCGGTATGGTGGTCAATATCACCTGTCACATATACATCTGCCCCGGCTGCAAGCACATCCTGGATCATGCTTTTACCAGAACCGGTACATACGGCAGCCGTTTTCACAGTCTGTTCCAGATTTCCGTACACTTTCACATCTGAAAGCTTCAGTTTCTTTTTTACAAGAAGGGCGTACTCCTTTAAAGTCATCTCACAAGGCAGATTTCCCACACGTCCAAAGCCAATGGGCTCCCCGTCTTTTTCCCCGGTAGCACAAAGTACCTTCGTATCTGACAGTTCCAGATATCCAGCACTTAAATCTGCCATTCCCAGAATATCATAGTTGGTGTGCATTGCATAATAAGATATTCCATGGCGCACCAGACTGATAATCTTCCGTCCTGTAAAACTATGATTGTTAATCTTCTTAATACCGGAAAAGATCATAGGATGATGGGTAACGATCATGTCAGCGCCAGCCTGGATAGCCTCGTCTAACACCGCTTCGGTAAGATCAAGGGCAAGAAAGACATGTTTTACCTCACTCTCGTCATCTCCTGTAAGAAGTCCCACATTATCCCAGTCCTCTGCAACTGCTGCCGGAAAATTTCCTCCCAGCCATTCTGTCAGTTCTTTAACCTTCATATTCTGCCAGCGCAGCAGCGATCAGCTGCGCCTCCTCCTTTACTTCCAAAATGCGGGCAGTAACTGCCTCTGCCTTCGGTGCCGTTTCCAATTGGTCCAGAATCTGGGATCGGATCCGGGATTCCCGCTGAAGATAATGGTAAAGCACCTGGTTCTTTTCCTGAAGAAGATATTTGCCAAAGGCTTCCTCCAAGGTGTAAGCAGCTGGATTTTCCGGCATTTCTGCCCATTCATCAGCATGTAGGTTCTCAGAAGAAGCGGCTTTCGCAGACGTATTTTTTGTGAAAGAATCCACGTTAAGTTTCAAACTGCTGTGAACATTTTCCCCAGGCACCACCCGCATCATGGGATAAAATTTCCCATCCTCTTCCACCATTTTCTCTTCTGTGATCTCCCAGCCTTCAGACTGGATAAATCTGCGAAAATGGGGAATGTCGGACTGTGGCTGTAAAATCAGCTCAGAGAAAGAATTTCTCACAGACCTGCCATCTGTGAGAATCCTTTCCATAAGGGGACCGCCCATACCTGCGATTACAAGGGTGTCACCCTCTCCGGCTTTCAAGCCTTCAAGTCCGTCTGAGAGCCGGGTCTGTATGTATTCCTCCAGTCCATACTGCCGGATATGTTCCTGCGCCCTGGAAAGGGGTCCTTTTCGCACATCCATTGCAATGGCGGATGGAATTTTTTTCTGCTGTATCAGGTATACCGGCAGATATCCATGATCGCATCCCACATCTACCAGCCGGTTTCCTTCTGTCACCAGGTCTGCGATTGCAGACAATCGTAAGGATAACTGCATAGCCCTCTCCTTAATCCAGGTAATCCTTCAGCTTGCGGCTGCGGCTTGGATGACGGAGCTTACGAAGAGCCTTTGCCTCAATCTGACGGATACGCTCTCTGGTAACATTAAACTCCTTGCCAACTTCCTCAAGTGTTCTTGCACGTCCATCATCAAGCCCGAAACGAAGGCGAAGAACTTTCTGTTCTCTCTCAGTAAGAGTACCAAGAACTTCTACCAGCTGTTCCTTCAAAAGAGTAAATGCTGCAGCATCAGCCGGAACCGGAACATTGTCATCCTGGATGAAATCTCCAAGATGGCTGTCCTCCTCTTCACCAATAGGGGTCTCCAGAGAAACCGGCTCCTGGGAAATCTTCAGGATTTCACGCACGCGGTCAACCGGCATGTCCATCTCTTCCGCGATTTCCTCCGGAGTAGGTTCACGTCCAAGCTCCTGGAGTAACTGTCTGGAAACGCGGATCAGCTTGTTGATCGTCTCAACCATATGAACCGGAATACGAATGGTACGCGCCTGGTCTGCAATGGCTCTTGTGATAGCCTGACGGATCCACCAGGTAGCATAGGTACTGAACTTGTAACCCTTTCGGTAATCAAATTTTTCGACAGCCTTGATAAGACCAAGGTTACCTTCCTGAATCAGATCCAGAAAAAGCATTCCACGTCCTACATAACGCTTTGCAATGCTGACAACAAGACGAAGGTTGGCTTCTGCCAGACGCTTCTTGGCATTTTCGTCGCCCTGTTCCATTTTCTTTGCAAGCTCGATTTCTTCTTCTGCTGAAAGAAGCGGAACTTTACCAATTTCTTTCAGATACATACGAACCGGATCCTCAATGCTCACACCTTCCGGAACAGAAAGATCGATCTTGTCCAGCTCTACTTCTTCCTCATCGTCCAGACCATCAATATCCATGTCATCGTCCAGCATAAGGTCATCTGCACTGTTCTCTGTGATACGCAGCACATCTACCCCACTTGCCTCAAGGAAATCGAAGATCTTGTCCATCTGTTCCGCATCCAGTGGCTGGTCTTTGAAATAATCACTGATTTCCTGATATTCCAGTACGTTTTTCTTCTTTTTTGCAAGCTCCAGAAGTCCCACCAGTTTCTCACTGAATTTGCCCATATTCATTTCCATAGGTACTCTAACCTCCATATAGTGTTAATATTTTATCCTTATTCAAAAGAAATATGCAATTGCTGCCTTTTTCTTCCAAGCTCCTCCAGATCCTTCTTGGCCTTTACAAGCTCCTGTAAAGCCCCCATATCTGCAGGATCCCAGTTTTTATTTTTCTCCGCCAGACTCTCCTGCTTAATGCGGATCAAAGCATCGGAAAATGCTCTCTGCTGTTCCTCCTTTGTCTCAAGGTGGATCGTGGCATTAAAGAGAGAGGCCACCTCTTTCTGCTCTTCACTGTCTGTAAAAGCATTCAGAAGTCTGGCCGGATTCACATCTCCCTCTTCGTGCTGCTTCCAGAGCATTTCTGCCACCTCTTTATAAAGAGGAACTACAAAATCTGAAGGGGAAAGATATTTCTCCACAGTATCAAAAATTGCCGGATAGGTAACCAGCCAGGTAAGCATCAGCTTCTGGGATTTATCTGCCGCGCTCTCCTTTTTTCTCATTGGAGAACCGCCGGATTTTGGCTGGATACGCTTCTCTGCAGGCGTACCCTTCAGAGCAAGGGTGTTTACACGCTTCCGAAGGTCTTCCACACTGATTCCATATCTGCGGTATTCTTTTACAATTGCTTCAATATACAGATTCCGCTCCAGTTCATCAGAAAGTTCCAGAAGATACTGGGCACACCGCTCAAAAAACCGGTTTTGTCCCTGTGGCTCATCCATAGGAAAATCACCGGAAGCAATACTTACCCGGAACATAAAGCTGTCCGTAGCTGCCTCCAGCCTTTTCTCAAAAGCCTCTGCGCCTTCTGCTTTGATAAATTCATCAGGATCCTTGTGAGGCCGTAAATTCACCACTCTGGAATTCACGCCGGCTTCCCGTAGAATGGGAATGGCTCGCAAGGCGGCTTTTACACCAGCTTCATCACTATCGTAAAGAAGAAGCACTTCCTGTGTATACCTCTTCACCAGACTGGCATGTCCGGATGTAAGCGCCGTTCCCAGAGAAGCCACTGCATTGGTAAATCCCGCCTGGTGCATGGAGATTACATCCATGTAGCCCTCGCACAGAATCAGGTAATTTTTCCTGGTGGTTCTGGCTATATTCAATCCGTACAGATTACGGCTCTTGTCAAAAATACGGGTCTCTGGCGAATTCAGGTACTTGGCTTGCCGTCTCCCATCACTCGCCCGCCAAATCCAATCACCCTGTTATTGACATCCATGATTGGAAAAATAACACGATTCCAGAATTTGTCATACATGCCCTGGCGTTCATCCACATTGAAAAGGCCGGATTCCCGAAGAAGTTCATCACTGTAATTCTGGGATTTCAGATATTTATACAGGTCATCACTGTACTTGTCTGAATACCCCAGACCGAATTTCCTGATCGTCTCTTCGCTGAGACCTCTGCCTGTAAGATAATCGTGGGCATTTTTTCCACCTTCACGGCGCAGCTGGTAATAAAAATACTGAGCCGCTTTCTTATTGATCTCAAGCAAGGCTGCGCGCTTCTCCGCTTTCGCCCTTGCCTCCTTGGAATATTCGATCTTGGGAAGTTCCACACCGGCACGCTCTGCCAGATGGGAAAGTGCTTCTCCAAATGAATAATTCTCATATTGCATTACAAAATTGTATACATTTCCTCCAGCTCCGCAGCCGAAGCAGTAATACATCTGCTTGGACGGCGTTACGGAAAAGGAAGGGGTCTTCTCATTATGAAAAGGACACAGACCAAAATAGGAGCTTCCTCTTCTGGTCAGTCTTACATACTGGGATATCACGTCTACAATATCATTTTTCATTCGCACTTCTTCAATGATATCGTCGGAATAGCGCATGCTTATCCTCCTTTGATTTGATATGCCGCATATCCAAGAAAATGCGACATCTTTCGCGTAAATAAATATTATATCTCATTGCAAGAGTTTTGTCCACGTCCTAATAAACCTCCCAGGCTCTTGGTATGAAAATCTCCTTGAATTTCTTCATGGAATACTGATCCGTCATTCCTGACAGCCAGTCACATACCGCCCGGTCTTTGGGAACTCCCTTTTTCTCAATAAGAGCAACGTACTCCCTGGACATTGCTTCCGGGTGATCTATGTAATAGGCGTATAATTCTGTCAGCATTTTGATTGCCTTGGATTCCTCACGCTTCGCAATGGGATTCAGATATACTTTCTGGAACATCTCTGATCGAAGATCCATGAGTGCCTGCTCTACAGGAGCCGACATCTGAATGGAAGGCTGGTCAATGCTGTGCTCAATCACATCATGTACAAAGGTATTCAGCCTTTCTCTTGTGGTCTGTCCAAGAAACTCCCTGAGACTGGCAGAAATATCATTCTCTGTAATGATCCCAGCTCTCTGGGCATCGTCCATATCATGATGAACATAGGCGATCTTATCAGAAAAGCGGACTACCTGTCCCTCCAAAGTGGACGGATGACCGCTGGTACGGTGATTCAGGATTCCGTCTCTTGTCTCCCAGGTAAGATTCAGTCCGTCTCCGTTCTTCTCCAGTACTTCCACCACGCGGACGCTCTGACGGTAGTGGGCAAAGCCTCAGGATGAACGGTATTAAGTGCGGTCTCTCCTGAATGTCCGAAAGGCGTGTGACCAAGGTCGTGTCCCAGTGCAATCGCCTCCACAAGATCCTCATTCAAGCGAAGTGCCTTGGCTATAGTACGTGCGATCTGGGATACCTCCAGAGTGTGCGTCAGCCGGTTCCTGTAATGATCTCCTTCCGGAGCCAGAAAAACCTGAGTCTTATCTTTCATCCTGCGAAAAGCCTTGCTATGCAGGATCCTGTCCCGGTCTCTCTGGTAAACTGTCCGGACGTCACACTCTTCTTCCTCCCGGTCTCTTCCTCTGGAACGTCCACTGTATGCGGCATAGGGACTCAGCAGTTCCAGTTCTCTTTCTTCCATGCTCTCTCTGATATTCATATATCTTCTATCCTCCAAAGACTGACAGGTACGCCGATAATCTTCCTCCTATTAATTATATTCTACACAAAATTTCAAATTCCTCTTTTTTTCAAAAAAAACTTGAATTTTTTTAATTTTTTTCAAAAAATGTGTTGACAATCATATACCCCTTTGTTATACTAATATCCGTCGCAGCGAGAAAGAAACCTTTCTCCGAGAAACGCGATATGCGGAAGTGTCGGAACTGGCAGACGAGCAAGACTAAGGATCTTGTGAGCATTGCGCTCGTGTGGGTTCAAGTCCCATCTTCCGCATGACTATTTAATAGTCACAATTTCATATTTTATCGCGCAGAGGTTTTTTCTCTATGAATGCGATATGCGGAAGTGTCGGAACTGGCAGACGAGCAAGACTAAGGATCTTGTAAGCATTGCGCTTGTGTGGGTTCAAGTCCCATCTTCCGCATTTTTTATTGCTTAAGAAACATTAAAGACCTGCAAACCATCCGTTTTGCAGGCCTTTTTATTACCGGTGTACTTTTATCATTCTATTTCGGAAGTTCTGTCACTGTCTCCAGCTTAAATCCTTCCCACATATCAGCAGAAATATTCCATTCTCTTAAATCTGTAACGATCTTATGATAGAACGCCTGTCCGCCACGCACAATATCATAGGTGCGGGCATCGCCTCTTGCCTCAAGGTGACGGCCAAAGCTACAGTTGGTTACATCCTCCGGACCATAGTCGTCCACATCTCCGCCCGGCCAGAAAATATAAAGCCTTGGGATATCATCAATCTGGCGAATACCAATTCCTGCAAGTTTCAGAAATTTCTTTCCAACAGACTCATGCGCCGTAAATACATGAGAATATCGCCATACAGTCCTTGTAAAATCAGATACACGGAACTGGCCCAGCCAATCCTCATCCATCATTCCGTCTGCAGTTTCTCTTGAGACGATCACAACAACAGGGAATAAACGCCCTGAATCTTTCAACGCTGCAATAAGATTCCCAAACATATCCTCTCGCAAAATACGTCTTCTGTTAGAACATTCGATTCCATTTACAATTCCGATATTGTCAACAATCGTCTTATAATATCCAGGATAACTGAAGAAAGTTACTCCCGGGTCCTGGATGGTGTGTTCTCTCTCCGGCTGTGCATATCCATTGCAAACCTTCAGAATCACTTCATCCTGACGCGACACTTCAAGTCCGGCTTCTGAATACCAGATTCTGCCGCCCACTTCCATATCCATATGTCTTACATGCATATTCAGCCGATGATTGTCCGGATCATAATTCACAGCTACATGATAAGCCAGAATGTCAGCATGATAAGTACTGGTCTTCTGTGGCATTTCCTTAAACAGACCGCCATATTTCCCCACGATCCAGCCATATATCGCATCTGCTGCCTGCTGGAAAATCTCTGCAGCAGATGCCGGTTTCTCTTCCTTCAGACGGCTTCCATCCACCTGTGTGCACATCTGGAACACGTTGTGGCGGATAAGAGGCTTCATCTCATAATGCCAGGATTCTCCGAGGCTCTCCTCGCGACCATCATTATAAACATCACGTTCCTTAAAAATAGCTGTCAGACGACTGTCGTGGAACTGACTGTCGTTTAACAGGGCAATGATCGTATTTACATTGATCGGTACCTTGCGGCTGCGGTGAAGCAGCTGGTCTACCAGTGTCTGCTTGCTGGTCTTATAAATACGCTTGGCCAGGTTCTCCACCTGCTGGTCACAATCCTCATCCAGAAGCTTCGCCACCTCAGGATAAAGCTGTCCCTCTCCCAGTTTCAGGCGGAAATGGCTCTTGATCATATCACTCCATCTGCCTGATTTATAAAGGGAATGTCCCAGATCCTCAAACAGGGTAACCATGGATTTATCACAAAGCTCTAAAGTTGCCAGAATACTGTTAAAGTATCTGGAAAAGCCCTTGTAATTCTTCCACAGTTCCTCTCCTTTATAGCGCATATCGTGCTCGATCTCATGCCAGCCCTCGAAAAACATGGTCTTAATCTGAATCTCGAAGGTATCATCAATATACATATCCCAGGTCTCTGTTGAAATTTCTGATCGCAAATATTCCGGAAGACGGCACACGCCGTTTAATTTCGTAGGTTTGAACTCCTCCTCGCTTCTTTCCGAAGTGGACCAGCCAATCACATCAAAGGTATTTTCCACAATATTCTGGCAGATTTCTACATCATCATCAAAATACAGGTTAATACGGACACCTACCAGGTCCTGCAGTTTCTTATTCTCCGCTCCATAATCTTTCAGAGCAAATTTATGAGCCATAGAAGAAGCTGTCTTGATTCTGGAAAAGCATCTGTAATACAGACCGCATTGTTCCAGGCGATCACTGATAATGCGCTTCAGATCCTGCTCCACGATAGCCGGAACCTTTACCTTCGCAGCCAGTTCCTCCTTTGTATAAATTACTCTTTTCTGTTCACTCACTAATTTTACACCACCAATTTATTTATAACTGCCGGAGCCCTCACGGATTACGGTCCGAAAACTACACAGTTATTATATTTTATATTCCGTACGTTCTACTAAGCATACACTTTAGAGCCTGTTTGAAAAATCATTCCCGCAATCTGCACGCCCCACTTTGCGGTATATTTTGCCCGAATTCGGTTGCCGTAGCCCGCTACGGCGCCCTCATTCGGGCAAAATCTCCCACAAATTGTGACGCACATCTTGCAGAAAGCCTTTTTCAAACACGCTCTAGTATACCAGAATTTCCCCAAATAAAAAAGGGATATTCCGAAATATAATGGAAAATTTCGGTTAAATATATATAATCAAAAGCACTTCTTACAAGCTTCATATCCTTGAGCCTCAGCCTGTGAGACTGGCTCCTGATATGCCTTATCCGGATTCATATTTCCACAGTCAGGAATACTGTGATATTTACTTCCTGTAGCAGATATCCATACCATTTCCTCCTGACTGTCATCTGCTGCAGCAATCTGTTCTGACTTTTCTGATGCTGCAGCTGCATCAGTTCCGCTATTATCTTCAGCTGTAAATCCATTCTCCCCTTCACTTTGCCCAGCTGTTTCTCCATCACCTGAAGTATAATCATTGCAAGGATCTGTACTCCAGGTAATAGCACTTCCATCCGAAGAAGCTACAATGGTTCCCTGTTCATCAGAGCGATATACCTGAATTCCCATATCTGACAGTTTTTCCATGGTATCCGCATGCGGATGACCATACATATTTCCTGCGCCGCAGCTGATCACTGCAAATTCCGGAACTGCAGCCTGAAGAAAATCCCAGCTTGTGGATGTAGCAGATCCATGATGGCCCACACTTAACACGTCGCAGCTCAGATCAAGCCCGGAATTCACCATATCTGCCTCACAGTTAAAATCTGCATCCCCGGTAAAAACGAAACTGTTTTCTCCATTCGTCAGCTTAATTGCCACCGAATTAGCATTACTCTCTTTGCTGATTTCCTTTGGTGAAAGAATTGTAAATTCTCCCGAGCCAAATGTATACTCCGCCCCCACTGCCGGATGCTGTACTTCAAGCCCATGTGCTGCCACTGCATCCATAAAAGAGCCATAAAGGGAAGAATCATGGATATAATCTGCTCCAATCACATTGTCCACCTGAAATGCATTCAGACAGCCAATCAGTCCGCTCACATGATCCTCATCGTAATGGGATGAAATCAGATAATCAATTTCTGACACATTCTGCTCCTGCAAATAGGACACCACATAGCTGGACGCGCTTCTTGGACCACCATCATACAGCAGATTCTGTCCCTCTGACTGCACCAGAATGGATAATCCCTGTCCCACATCCAGGAAATGCACAGTCATGCTGCCGCCAGATGCCAGAACCTTTTCCCCACTTCCAGGGAATACGATTCCTGCCATAAGCAGAATAAGCGTTAAAAGATAGCCTGCAATTTGTTTTCTTAAGTGTTTCATTTTATTCCTTCTTTCGTTTTTTTCACCGTAGGCACCGCTGTCCTGCTGCCTCTTTACTATTATAATATATTCTCATCCCCACAAACATCCCTGAATTATGTTTTCACAATTGCATTTTTAGCATATAATACCTGGAAGAGCATTTTATGAGGTCGTCCATGTATTACAGAAAAGCCTTATGTGCACAGCAGGAAAATGTAGACCAGGGTACCTTACAGATAACGGTCCATTCAAAAACAGACAACCGCCCTGTGGAAAATGCACTGGTCCGTATTTCTTATACAGGTGATCCAAACAGTGTCATTGAAGAAGTCCGCACGGATTCTTCCGGCAACACCCCTGTCCTTCAATTAAAAACGCCTCCTCTGGAATACAGCCTGAATGCTTCCGAGGAGGCGCAGCCTTATGCAGAATATTCCATGCAGATCAAAGCCGAGGATTTTCACCAGGAGGAAATCGCAGGCACAGAAGTCTTGCCTGCGGTTCTGGCCAAACAGCCTGTCCTTCTGAATCCCAGGCAAGACACTGTTTCGGAAAACAGAATTGTCATTCCTCCCCATACACTTTTCTATGAATATCCACCAAAAATACAGGAATCTGAAATTAAACCAGTACACGAAACTGGCGAAATTGTTCTAAGCAAGGTCGTAATTCCGGAATACATTGTAGTGCACGATGGGCCTGTAGGTGATAACTCCGCCTCTAATTATTATGTCCGCTACCGCGACTATATCAAAAATGTAGCAAGCAGCGAAATCTATGCCACCTGGCCTGACGACACTATCCGCGCCAACATCCTGGCAATTATGTCCTTTACCCTAAACCGGGTATACACGGAGTGGTACCGCAATAAAGGGAAAGACTACACCATCACCTCCTCCACCGCCTACGACCACAAATGGATCCGCGGACGAAACATCTTTGACTCTATCGACCGCATTGTAGACGAACTTTTCGAGAATTATCTATCCCGTCCTAACGTCCGTCAGCCAATTCTTACCCAGTACTGCGACGGAGAGCGGGTGCAGTGCCGGGACAGAGGATGGATGACACAGTGGGGAAGCAAGCGGCTTGGAGACCAGGGATATTCTGCTATTGAAATCCTACGGTATTTCTACGGAAACGATATGTATATCAATGTAGCAGAAGAAGTCTCCGGGATTCCTTCCTCCTGGCCAGGATATGACCTGGATATTGGTGCTTCCGGCAGCAAAGTACTCCAGCTTCAGGAACAGCTAAATGCTATCAGCCAGGCCTACCCTGCTCTTCCAAAAGTAAATCCGGACGGAATCTATGGTGCCCAGACTCAGGCCTCTGTCCGCAAATTCCAGAATATTTTCGGTCTTCCGGAAACCGGAATCGTAGATTATACCACCTGGTACAAAATTCAGGAAATTTACGTAGGCGTCACCCGGATTGCAGAATTACAATAAACATAATATGGCGGGATTTTCTCTCCCGCCATAAAATTCTAATCTAAACCTTATAATCTAAACGGACATGCCGTTTGTCAGCAACATCACCATATAGGAACCGGCTAACCATCAGCCTTCTGCCAATTCCCGCATCAATTCATGCACTGAAGTAATTTTGTCAATCCTTCCAACATTTGCCCCACAGAACATCAATCCATTCTCTACATCTCCCTCCACCGCATCGATCAATGCCTTGGTAATGCAGTACGGAACCTGTCCTGGATTACATTTTTCCAGGCAGTTATAGCACTTCTTTACTGGAATCCGTCCATTCTCTACCAGTTTCATAAAAGGATTGCAAAGCGCCCTTCCAGGCATTCCTACAGGCTCTGGATAATCTGCACATCCTCTTTCCTTGCATTTACATACGCCTGTTTATACCTTTCATCGGCATCGCATTCCTTTGTCGCCACAAACCGGCTTGCGATCTGCACACCATCTGCCCCAAGTGCCATAGCATGATCAATATCTTTCCGGTCAAAAATTCCGCCAGCAACTACCACTGGAATTTCCCGGCCAAACTTTTCCTCATATTCCTTTTTACATGCAATAATATCCCGGATTTCCTGGTCAAAATCCATCTCATCCCTGTGAGCCAGCTGATCCCTGGAAAATCCCAGGTGTCCTCCTGCCTCCGGTCCTTCCACTACGATCAGATCTGCAGTCCGGTTATATCGATGTGCCCACATTTTCAGAATCAGATTTGCTGCCCTTTTTGAAGAAACAATAGGCGCAATCTTTGTTCTGCAAAACTCCGGTACCAGCTCTGGCAGATTCATGGGAAGTCCTGCGCCACTGATGATCACATCTGCACCACATTCCACAGCTTCCTTTACATGCTCTTTATAATGTTTCAGCGCTACCATAATATTAACACCGACCAGCCCTTTTCCCTTGGCAATCTCCCTTGCCTTCCATATGTGCTTTCTTATTGCCTTCAGATTGCATCCCGCCTGGTCTTTCTCAAAGCCAGCCTCATCATATCCAATCTGAGCTGTGGAAATAACTCCCACTCCTCCTTCTGCTGCCACCGCGCCAGCCAGGGAGCTACGGCTCACTCCCACGCCCATTCCCCCTTGAATAATAGGAAGTTCTGCCACCTTATCTCCAATTTTCAAACATCTCAAACTGCTTTTGTATTCTCTATCCAAAACAATATCCTCCATGCTTTAATTTAGTTTGATTTTAAAACTATTTTAGTATAAAGCATTATTGTTTTTATGTCAAGTTTTACTTTTATTCGACACTTTATTATGTAGTTTTTATTACTACATATTCGGAAGTTTTCCCTATAAAAAGGAATCCCCTTGCAAGATTTGCCGCCTGCAGCAGACCATCCCCCTCATCTGCATTTCCGTTATTTCCTCTCACTGCCTGGAAAAGCTTTTTTGGGTAATAGGAATTTGCTGCAGAATCGTCTGATGCATCAAAAAAGGCTATGCATATCCGTTTGATACACATAGCCTTCGCTTTCATTTTTTTACAGCTTTTTCATTTCAAAAAGATTAAAAAATCTTCAAAATATCATTATACATAACTACAACCATCAAAAGCATCAACACCATCAAACCTGCAAAATGAACCATGCCCTCAATCTGTCTGTTCACCGGTTTTCTCCGGATAGCCTCGATAATCAGAAATACAAGCCGGCCACCATCCAGTGCAGGAAGCGGAAGCAGGTTCATAACACCAAGGTTTGCAGATAAAAGAGCTGCCATATACAGCATATTTACCCAGATTGTCAGCATGCCCTCACTCTTACTTGCCTCATAGGTGCTGCCAATTGCATCAACTACGCCAACCGGACCGCTTAAATCCTTTACGCTCAGTCCGCCGGTAAGAAGCTCTTTCAGGCTGAGTAAGGTAGAGCGGATCATATATTTTACTTCCAGCGTTCCATACTTCAGCACTTCAAATCCCTGTGTCTTCGTGTACGCCAGATTATAAGAAAAATCAAGTACTGCTGTGCGGGACTCCGATGGAGTTACCTCAGCGTTGTATTCCAGGCCATCACGCTCATAAGTTATGGTCACAGGCTCACTTGTGAGAGGATGCTCTGCAAGATATGCAGTATAATCGTCCGAACTCTCCAGTCTGGTGCCATTAATGGAAGTGATCACGTCCCCAGGCTCCACGCCAGTTTCAGATAAGCCCATTCCCGGAATCAGGGATGCCACCTCAAGAGAATCGGTACTCTTTCTGTTAAAGCCAAGAAGGTATCTCACCTGTACGTCTGGTTTGAAGGCCAGCTCCACATCTTTGCCATCCCTCTCCACAGTCATATGAATGGTCTCATCCTCCTGTGGATTATTCAGATACATATACAGATAAAGATCTCTTGCCAGATCAATATGATACCCCTGATATTCTTTGATAATATCCCCTTCCTGAAGACCAGCTTCAGCCACAGTAGAACCACTCTCCACCTGCGTAACCTCTGCCGGGTCATAGCCCACCAGCGTAACAATGAGCACTGCAAACACAAAGGCCAGGATAAAGTTAAATACCGGTCCTGCTGCAACTGTAGCGATTCTTCCCCACACTGGTGCACCATTGAAAGTCCCCTTGGACTCATCCTCCATATCTTCTCCCAGCATGGCACAGGAACCGCCAAGAGGCAAAAGCTTCAGAGAATACCTTGTTCCATTCTTCTCTGTGCTAAGCAGCCTTGGTCCCATTCCAAGGGAAAACTCCGTTACTACGATCTTATTTTTCTTTGCAAGAAGGAAATGCCCCAGCTCATGAAAAAGAATGATCGCACTGAAAATCAATAATGCCAGAATAATCTTCAACCTACCACCTGCTTTCAATCCATTTATAAGTCTCGTCTTCTACGGCCAGTATCTCCTCCAGTTCCGGATTCCGGATCACTGTATGTCTTTCCATAGACTGTGCAATAATGTCGTAAATATCCAGAAAACCGATTTTTTCCTGTAAAAACTTCTTCACAGCCAGCTCATTTGCTGCGTTAAACACAGTAGGCATACTGCCTCCTTTTCTTGCAGCATCCATAGCCATTGGAAGCCCCAGGAATGTGTCCATATCCGGATCTTCAAAAGTAATCTCTTTCAATTTATGGAAATCCAGTCTCTCTCCATCCAGATATCTGCGTTCCGGATAATAGAGTGCGTACTGGATTGGAAGCCGCATATCCGGAGTTCCAAGCTGCGCCATAACCGCACCATCTTTAAACTCTACCATCGAATGGATAATGCTCTTTGGCTGGACAACAACCTGAATATGATCCAGATCCACATCAAACAGCCATCTGGCTTCCATAACCTCCAGACCTTTATTGACCAGGGTTGCAGAATCTACTGTGATCTTCTGTCCCATTACCCAGTTCGGATGCTTCAGGGTATCCGCAAGCGTCACATGTTCCAGTTCTTCTCTTTTTCTCCCACGGAAGGGACCGCCGGAAGCTGTGATCAGAAGTTTCTCAACCTGCGCCCGCTTTTCCCCATGAAGAGCCTGGAAAATAGCACTGTGCTCACTGTCTACCGGAAGGATCTGAACTCCATGCTCTTTTGCCATCGGAATGATCAGATGACCTGCTGTTACCAATGTTTCTTTGTTTGCAAGGGCAATGTCCTTGCCCGCCTTGATTCCCTCCATTGTAGGACGGATTCCAATCATTCCCACAACAGCGGTAACCAGAATGTCTGTCTGGGGCATACGCGCAAGCTCCAGAAGTCCCTCCATGCCATACACAATTTTTACATCCATATCTGAAAGGAGGACAGCCAGATCCTTTGCCGCATTTTCATCCCACACTGCAATCAGCTGAGGATGAAATTCTCTTGCCTGTTCTTCCAGCATTTTCACATTTCTTCCTGCACTGATTCCCAGTACCTCTATATCACCGTTAGCTCTCACTACATCCAAAGTCTGTGTACCGATAGAACCGGTTGAGCCTAAAATTGCAATTTTCTTCATTTGAAATTCCTCTCAGTCCATTTCAGGGACAAATCGCATCTTATCATTTCCACACTTCTTATTCCTTTATGCTTCCCGCTGCCAATCCGGAATCAGATTCCCAGCACAAGCTTCGCCAGGAAATAAATAGCCGGAGCTGTAAAGATCACACTGTCAAATCTGTCCAGGATTCCACCGTGTCCCGGGATCAGTTTGCCATAGTCCTTGATTCCCTGATTTCTCTTAATAGCAGAAGCAGCCAGGTCTCCAACCATGGAGATCAGTGCTCCGACTGCACAAATCAGCGCATACTCTGCAATCTTTCCGCCAGTTGCTGCTGCATAAATTGCGCCCAGAAGCGCAGCGCCTGCCACGCCGCCTACTCCACCTTCTACTGATTTCTTCGGGCTGAGGATTGGTGCCATTTTGTGCCTGCCGATCAGCATTCCCACACAATATGCGCAGGTATCGCATCCCCAGGAGCATAAAAAGATCAGCCATACCAGAAATTTTCCATCTGGAAGGTTCCGGGTAAGATAAATAAAGGAGAGCATCACAGCCACGTATACCACCCCAAAGAACGCCGGCATTACCTGATCTGCCTTGAACTTGGGATAAGTAAATACGTAAACGAACATAAACATCATGAACGAAATGATCACGCCCATCATTCCATATTTTTCAAAATCCAGCGACATCAGCACATAGTAGATCACAGCTCCAAGATAGCCTGCAATTTCCAGGGCATTAAA
The DNA here is from genome assembly GCF_003480145.1 of Ruminococcus sp. AM42-11. Classification (NCBI taxonomy): domain Bacteria; kingdom Bacillati; phylum Bacillota; class Clostridia; order Eubacteriales; family Oscillospiraceae; genus Ruminococcus; species Ruminococcus sp. AM42-11. The sequence goes on from NZ_QUIO01000008.1 coordinate 107,231, forward strand.
ATGGTCTTCCCGGACCTTCATAACCTTATAAAGCTCCTGCATTCCGATCAGAGAGATCCCAAGCAGTGTAAAAAACAGCACATAACCTCCACTGATAATAGTCAGAAGCGCAACTGCGACCAGCACAATACCGCTTAAAAGACGTGTTTTAAACATCTTACTCCTCCTTCACACCGCCATATCTTCTGTCTCTTTGATTATATTTCTCAATAGCCTGTACTAATTCTGCTTTATGGAAATCCGGCCATGCCACGTCTGTAAAATAAAATTCCGTATAAGCCAGCTGCCACATAAGGAAATTGGAAAGTCTCTGTTCTCCGCTGGTGCGTATCAGAAGATCCGGATCCGGAACTCCTGCAGTATCCAGGTAGCTTCCAATCGTATCCTCTGTGATCTGATCCGGAGAAACTTTTCCATCCGCCACATCCTGTGCCATCTTTCGCATTCCTCTTGTAATCTCATCGCGGCTTCCATAATTCATGGCGATCTGGAAGTACAGCTCATCATAATCCTTAGAAAACTCCTCCAGTTTACGGATGCTTTCCTGAATATCCGGTGCAAAAGCAGAGATATCGCCGATAATTTTGATTTTCATCTTATTATCCCGGGATATCTTGATACATTTCTTCAGATAGCTGCGAAACAGCTTCATAAGCCCGTCCACTTCTTCTCTGGAGCGTTTCCAGTTTTCCGTGGAAAAAGCATATACTGTCAGATATTTCACGCCCAGATCTTTAATATCATAGCAGACCTGCTCCAGATTGGCGCAGCCCTTAACATGTCCATAGCCACGAGGCAGTCCCTTTGCCTTTGCCCAGCGGCCATTGCCGTCCAGAATAATGGCAATATGATTGGGTACGTTCATATTTTTCTCCTTGTGTTTTGTTTTTCTTTTTTCGTTATAAGCGTTCAGATTATTCGTACAATTTCATACAAAAGGGCAGAAAAGAGCTCTTTTTAAAGAGCTCTTTTTACTGTTTCTTTATAAAAGGATCCTGTTTTGCAGATTTTTAGTCCAAACGGCTCTGCGCTTCAGGTAATATGCCCTTATACAGTCATAATCTCCTTACCTTTTGCTTCTACTGCAGCATCTACATCCTTGATGTATTTGTCTGTAAGCTTCTGAACTTTGTCCTCTAACTCTTTGATCTCGTCCTCAGATACATCCTCTTCTTTTTTCAGCTTCTTGTATGCATCGTTGGCATCACGGCGGATGTTGCGGACAGCAACCTTAGCTGCCTCACCTTTTTTCTTAACATCTTTAACCAGATCTTTACGGCGTTCCTCGGTAAGCTCCGGGAAAACAAGACGGATTACTTTTCCATCGTTATTCGGGTTCAGACCAAGATCAGAAGTAAGGATTGCTTTCTCAATTCCCTTGATCAGGCTGGATTCCCATGGCTGGATCTGGATCATACGAGCTTCCGGAACTGTGATATTTGCCACCTGCTGAATCGGTGTAGGGCTTCCGTAGTAATCTACTGTCAGCTTGTCAAGGATATGCGGATTGGCACGTCCTGCACGGATAGTAGTCAGCTCTGCTTCTAAGCTGCCCAATGTCTTTTTCATTTTCTCTTCATACTTCTGAATTCTTTCATCCATAAAATTAATCTCCCTCTTTATGATTTTCTGCCGGTAAGCAGTATTATCCTATTTTCTGCGCAACGCGCTTATACAGTAACCTTTGTTCCGGAAAATTTTCCGTGAACAGTGTTGATAATGCTGTTCTCCTCATCAAGAGCAAATACCATCATCGGCATTTTCTGCTCCAGACACATAATAGAAGCTGTAAGATCCATGGCTGCAAGCTTCTTGTCAACAACCTCCTGAATAGAGATCTCATCATACTTCACAGCGTCAGGATTTACCTTCGGATCGCTGTCATAAATACCATCAACTGCCTTCGCCAGAAGAATCGCATCGGCCTCGATCTCAACTGCACGAAGAACCGTAGCTGTATCAGTAGAGAAGTACGGATGTCCTGTACCGCCTGCAAAGAATACCAGCTTGCCCTGTGCAAAGCTCTCTTCTACGCTGTCCTTGGAATACAGTTTGGTAAATGCACCACATGCAAATGGTGTATAAATCTCAGTCTTCATACCTGTATATCTGCAAAGGTCAGATACATAAATACAGTTCATAATGGTAGCAAGCATACCGATCTGGTCTGCCTTGTTGCGGTCTATCGTCTCACTGGTACGTCCTCTCCAGAAGTTTCCACCGCCGATCACAATGCCGATCTGTACTCCCTCATCAGAAATTGCCTTGATCTGCTTCGCTACTGCAAGAACAGTCGCCTCGTCAAATCCTGTTTTCTTCGGTCCGGCAAGAGCCTCACCGCTTAATTTTAATAAAACTCTTTTCATTTCCATGCTTTTATCCTGCCTTATTTTTTATTCTTTAATTTTACCATACTCCGGCAACAATCTCATTTCCGCTGTCATCAACAGTAGTAGAAACTGTGAAAGAGTCATAATAATGATATCCTGTCTCTCCGGTCTCCGGCTCGTTCTCATAATCACTTCCGTTAGCCTCTCCCAGTGCTGCAACCAGACTGGAAAGCGGCTGTCCGATATATTGTTTCGCCTTATCTGCATTGGAATCATCCGGTGCAGTATTACTGCCGCCATTATTATCCGGGGTACTTGTAGGCTGCGGTGCAGATGTAGGTGCAGCAGTGGAATCTGACTGCTGCGGCGCAGATGTAGGCGTTGGTGCTGTATCCGTTTCCTGAGAATCATCCTCAGAACTGTCTTCGCTGTCATCAAGACCAAGACGCGCCATCACTTCACTCAGGGTAGAAGTTTCTGTCTTACTCGTTCCTGTCAGATAAGTAGCATAAGGAATTCCATCCTCAGCAGTTCCATCCATATGAAGAGTGATCTTTGAAATTGTCTTCAGCGGAAGCTTACGGAAATAACAATCTGTATAATCCTCGTCCTCATACGTGATCCGGATGTCATAGCTTGTCACCGCATTTCCATCTGCATCCTTCTCGTCCGGCTCATAATAGTAAAGAGCCTTGTCACCATCATTCAAAGTAAACAATCCATTGATCAGCTCTGTGCCCCAGTCATCATCGTCATCCGTAGTCGGACGAACGTAAAGTCCCTTCACAGCAGCTCCTGTACCGTTCACAAGAATCAGCTTGGAAGCTGTGGAAGTCTTATCACCAATCACATTCTTGATATCTGCATCGTCAGATTTCTGCATATCTACCAGGGAACTGTCATCACTTGAAGCTGTATCTGTATTCTCAGCCGGAGCCACGGTTACCTGGCCATCCTTACCTGTATCTTCAGTCTGTTTCTTGCCACATCCAGCTGCTGCCAAAGCAGTGACCAAAAGTGCTGCAAGAATCACATAACGTTTTTTCATAATCTATATTCCTCCCACAAAATGGAATTAAACTCCTCTAATATCCACTTTTTGTTCTCCATTATTATTACAGAGTATGACAGACTTGTCAACCGAACGCGGGATGATTTCATACAATTTTTAAACTTTTCGTTACTGTTCACTCCATTCACAGTAACACGCTTCGCGATGCACAGAAATCATGCTTTGCACGATTTCGCGCCGCAACTCTCGGGTTTCTTTTCCCCATTCTCTCTGGTGCCTTCACCGGGAAGGAAGATCCTGCGTACTTCTTCTGTGAACAAAAAGAGCCAGGGACAGTTTTCTCTATCTCTGACTCAAATAGTTTTTGACAACATGTCTCAATGTTTAAAACCCGGCGTCTCTTCGCTCTTTACGCATATCCCTGCGGAGCAGAGCTGCCTCATGGCGTCCTTTCTCAGCTTCTGTGTGGATAATAAGGCCGGGGATTCGGGTAGGACGCTCATCCTTATCCACAGCTACCATCACAGAAAAAGCACGGTTAACTAGGTAACGCATTCCATCCCCGCGCTCCACATAGGAATCAATTTCCACTTCCATGGAGGTATTTCCCACATAGGTCACATAGCCGATCATCACAAGGATCTCGCCCTCGTAAACGGGCTCCTTAAACTGCAGATTGTCCACAGCTGCAGTTGTGACACGGTAAGTTCCGCAATGACGCATGGCAACCACGCCGGACACCTCATCCACCCACTGCATCAGCATTCCTCCGAACAGCCTGCCGCCGGCATTTAAGTGCTGGTGCATGATCAGATGAACCTGCTCCGTTCTGGAATCCTCTACGGTTTTCATCGGACGGTTTTCTTTTATTGTTTCCTTTGCTTCCTGTGTTTTCTCTTTTATTTTCTCTTCCATAGCCAACCTCTTTTTACTGTTTTCATGCTGCCTGTACAGCGAATATTAAATAAATACCATATTGACCTGTCTGACTTTTTATATGCTGCATCTTTACAGCTGATCCCCTATAAATGTTTAACAGAAATTTACGAAAGCCGGGAATTTTTCATCATAAAAATCCCCAGCTCCCATTGTTTTTAATATAAATTCTTCACCTTGAAATCACGCTCTGCTTCTCGTCTCTGATCTTTCTTAGCGATATCCTGACGTTTGTCATACAATTTCTTACCTCTTGCCATACCAATTTCCACCTTCACAAGGCTGTCCTTGAAATAGACCTTGATTGGCACAAGGGTAAGACCTTTTTCCTTCAGTTTGGCTTCCATCTTGTTGATCTCACTGCGGTGAAGGAGAAGTTTACGGATACGAAGGGGATCTTTATTGAAAATATTGCCTTTTTCGTATGGGCTGATGTTCATTCCATAGATATAAACCTCCCCATTCTGAATCCGCACAAAAGATTCCTTGACGCTGCATTTTCCCATACGCAGGGATTTTACTTCTGTTCCTGCCAGGGCAATTCCTGCCTCATACGTGTCTTCTATAAAATAATCGTGAAATGCCTTTTTATTATTTGCAATCAGTTTGATTCCTGGTTTCTTTGCCATAAGTTCCTCCCTATATGGATTTCCGCCTGCAGGCGGGCGTTCAAAACAAAGGGTTGCTGTTCTAGAGCGTAGTTTCTATGCATCGCAAAGCGTGTTTTTGATCGCAGAATGAACAGTAACTTCTAATTACCACTCTTGCTCCTCTGCCAGAACAAAATCCACAGTTTTCAGCATGGTATCTGCTTCCGCAACTCTCACACGCACCTTCTGTCCCAGTGCAAACACCTTGTGTGTCACATCGCCGATCAACTCGTAAGCATCCTGATCAAAGGTGTAGTAATCATCCCTCAGTGTATTTACATGAACCAGTCCCTCTACCGTATTTGGAAGTTCCACATAGAAGCCCCAGCCAGTAACACCGGAAATGATTCCTTCAAATTCTTCCCCAATATGGTAAGACATATATTCTGCTTTTTTCAGCTTGTCAGATTCTCTCTCTGCTTCGTCCGCCCGGCGCTCACACACACTGGACTGGCGTGCCACATCTTCCAGAATCTCTTTATAATGCTCTGTTTTTCCCTCTCTTTCCAGACGTCCCCGAAGCTTATCCTTAATAATCCTGTGAATCTGAAGATCCGGATAACGACGGATTGGAGAAGTAAAATGGCAGTAATATTTCGCTGCAAGTCCAAAATGGCCGCTGCATTCTGTAGTATACTTCGCCTGTTTCATGGTTCGAAGAGTAAGGCGGCTGATCTGTGGCTCATTTGGAAGTCCCTCAATGCTCTCCAGAATAGTCTGGATCTCCTTCGGGGTAATCTCCTGTCCATGCTTCTGCACCGGCACTCCCTGATTATGAAGAAGTGTGAGAAGGCTCTCCACTTTCTCGGGATCCGGTGTCTCATGGGTACGATAAACAAACGGCATATCATCCCTGCAGCACTCCTCTGCCACAGTCTCATTTGCCATAAGCATGAAATCCTCAATGATCCTTGTTGCCACATTTGCCTCATATGGCTTAATGTCAATGGCTCTTCCTGCTGCATTTAAGATAATCTTGCTCTCCGGAAAATCAAAATCAATGGAGCCTCTGTGATGGCGGTTTCCACGAAGGATTTCAGAAAGCTCTTTCATCAGGAAAAACATGGGAACAAGTTTTTCATAGCGTTTCTTTGCCTCTTCGTCAGTATCCTCCAGAATGTTTTTCACATCTGTATAATTCATTCTCTCATCTACACAGATCACAGTCTCTGCAATCTTATGGGAAATCATATTTCCTTTTTTATCAATATCCATAAGACAGCTTAAAGTAAGACGATCCTGCCCCTGGTTCAGAGAACAGATTCCGTTGGAAAGCCGTACCGGAAGCATGGGAATTACGCGGTCTGCCAGATATACACTGGTTCCCCGCTTCAATGCCTCACGGTCAAGGGCGCTTCCTCCCTGTACATAATTGCTTACATCTGCAATGTGAACGCCAAGATGATAGATGCCATTCTCCTTTGTCAGAGTAACTGCATCATCCAGATCCTTGGCGTCTTCTCCGTCGATTGTGACGGTCTGAAGATGGCGAAGATCCAGTCGGCCATCCCTGTCAGCATCCAGAACATGATCCGGCACACGGTCAGCCTGACGGATTACTTTATCCGGAAATTCGCTTGGAATGCCAAAGCTTTTTACAATGGCAAGGATATCTGTTCCAGGTGCGCGGCAGCTTCCCAGATTCTCTACGATCTTACCTTCCGGATTGCGGTTCTTGCTTCCGTAGCTGGTGATTTCCACCACTACCTTATCCCCGTCCTTGATTCCCTGGGAATCTTTTCTCGGAATAAATACATCCCTGGAAAATTTAGGATTGTCACTTACCACAAAACCAAAGTCACGGCTGTTCTCGTAAGTTCCCACAATCTGGGTCATACCTCTTTCCAGAACTTTTACTACAATTCCCTCGCGGCGTTTTCCTTCCTGCGGCTCTTTTGTGATTATAACACGAACCTTATCCTGGTGCATAGCCGTTCCGGTACAATCTTCCGGAATAAATACGTCGTTGTCTTCCCCCTCGATTTCCACGAAGCCAAAGCCCTTGGGATGACCGATGAAGGTGCCTTCCACAGATGGACTGTCCGGATATTCGTTGTACTTATCTTTTCCCCTGCCGTAACGATCGTCGGGCTTGCGGTGATCATACTTTCCAGCCTGCTTATCATTATATTTCTTATCGGAATGTTTCTCATCTTTCTTCCCGGTACGTCTCTCGGAGCTTTCTTCTGCATATTTCCCGGAACGTTTACCCGAAAACTTCTCGTCACGTTCTTCTCTTTTTCCACGCTGCTTCTCTTTCCCGCGCTTTCTTCCAGTTACTTTGGAATAACGTCCCTTGGAATCCAGGTCAGCCTTTCCCTCTGCTACCAGATCATCCAGAACACGGTACAGATCTTTCTTCTCGTCCTTTGAAAGGCGCAGAAGACCTGCAATTTCCCGGAAGCGCATAGGCTGGTACACTGGATCACCAAGAAGCTCCATCATAAATTTTTTTCGTTTGTCAAATTCTCTGTCTTTACTCAATTTTTCTCCTTCTTAATGCCTGTGTAAAAAATTAATCCCTTATGACATAAAAAACACCCTTGCGATCAGATCAACAAGAGTGTTTCCCACTTTATTCTTAGAAATTCAGGTTCAATACAACTGCCAGTACAAAGAACAAAACTCCCATAACTGTAGTTGCCTTAACAAGACCGCCCTCCATGGAACGTCCTTTGTTCTTACCCCAGTATGTGTCTGCAGCTCCGGCGATCGCACCAAGCCCCTGTGACTTACCTTCCTGCATAAGGACTACTACGGTAAGGGCAATACAATCTATAACAAAAAGAATTGTTAAAATCGTTCTTAAAATCTGCACGTGGTTACACCTCCTAATCAACTAGGAGATATTGTACCATAGCCAGCATTTGATTTCAACTCTTTTTTATCTTGAATTTGGACAAATTACGCTATCTTTTTTCATGGTCAGGCAAACGGATTCTCATACACCGACATTCTGCCAAGCTGCTCATGAATTCTCAGAAGCTGATTATACTTGGCATTTCTATCTGAACGACATGGTGCGCCGGTCTTGATCTGCCCCGCACCAGTTGCCACTGCAAGATCTGCAATAAAGGGATCCTCTGTTTCACCGGAGCGGTGAGAAATAACAGAGCGATAACCAGCCCGTGCAGCCAATTCTACTGCCTCCAAAGACTCTGTCAGGGTTCCGATCTGATTTACCTTGATCAGGATTGCATTTGCTGTTCCAAGCTTTATTCCACAGGCCAGCCGTTTGATATTTGTCACAAAAAGGTCATCCCCAACCAGCTGTACACGGCTTCCAAGCCGCTCCGTCATAGCTTTCCAGCCCTCCCAGTCATCCTCCTGCAGTCCGTCCTCTATAGAAACAACCGGAAATTCATCCAACAGATTTTCGTAATAACGGATCATTTCATTGGAATCCCGGATCACTTCTTTTCCAGTCATCTTACTCTCCCCAGGAAAATAGTAACCGTCTTTTTCTCCGTCATATAATTCACTGGCTGCCGCATCAATGGCAATGCCAATATCTTTTCCCGGCTCATATCCGGCGTTCTTCACAGCCTCAAGGATCAATTCCAGAATCTCCCTGGAATCCTTCAGATCCGGTGCAAAACCACCCTCATCGCCCACTGCTGTAGACAGATTTTTCTTTTTTAAAAGGATCTTCAGTGACTGATAAATCTCCACACACATGCGGATTCCCTCTGAAAAACAGGAAGCCCCAACTGGCATGATCATAAACTCCTGAAGATCCACTGTATTGTCCGCATGCCGCCCCCCATTCAAAATATTCATCATAGGAACCGGCATTCTGTTTGCATGACAGCCGCCAATATACTGATAAAGCGGGATCCGAAGCGCCATGGCAGCTGCCCTTGCCACTGCCATTGATACGCCCAGTGTAGCATTTGCACCCAGATTGCTTTTATTATCTGTGCCATCGGTCTGAATCAGAAGTGAATCAATATAGGTCTGATCCAGTGCGTTTTCTCCCAGAATTGCCTCCGCGATTTTCGTGTTTACATTATCCACTGCTTTTTGTACACTAAGACCTTTATAATTTCCTTTGTCGCCGTCTCTTAGCTCCAGTGCTTCGAATTTTCCTGTGGACGCGCCGGATGGAACCGCTGCACGGCCTGTATATCCATTGATTCCAATAACGCCTTCTCCAACTGTCACTTCTACTTCCACAGTAGGATTGCCTCTGGAATCCAGAATTTGTCTTGCGTGAATCTTCCGAATAGGTAAATACCGTAACATTTCCTTACCTCCTAAAGATTGATAACGGTAGTTTTTCCAACTATTCAGAGTTCTATGCAGGATTTCAGATTCTGTTTCTGCCTGAAGTGCTCAATGAACCTCAGAAATGGAATTAAATCCCTTATTTCTCAGACATGCCTCCACCTCACTGATATCCGGTACGTGGAGAACCATGATCGGAAGTCCAGTAGCACGGTTGAAAGACAGATACAGATAATCAATATTGATATTACTCTCCTGGAGACTGAGGAGCAGTTTGTTCAAGTTACCAACCTCATCCTTTACCTCGATTCCAAGAACATCACTAAGCTTGCAGATAAAGCCAGCCTTTGTCAGCGCTTCTAACGCCTGCTCAGGTTTGGAAACAACCATACGTATAATTCCGTATTCAGCACTGTCATTGGTAACAGAACCAAGGATATTAATATCCTCCTCCAGGAGGATTCCAGTCACCTTCTGCATTTTCCCTTTGATATTTTCCGCAAAAATTGATAATTGTTTCAGCATTTTCTTATTCCTTTCCATATTTTAATAACAATATTAATATTTTAATCGTAAAAGAAACTCAGATGCCGCCCGGGCAGATAATTTTCTTTCACAAAACAGACATTTCGCCTGTCGGCGACATCACTATCTATTCACTATATATATATCAGCTCTTTATTTCTCAACGGGAACCTCAATCAGTTCCTTAGGAGAATGTGCCAGATTGCGGCAGCCATCCTCCGTTACCACTACCATATCCTCAATACGAACCCCTCCGAAACCAGGTACATAAATACCCGGCTCAACAGTCTCGATCATATTGGCTTTCAGAATGGTATCGTCAGAGGGAGACAGGCGCGGACTTTCATGGATGAAAAGACCTACACTGTGACCAAGTCCGTGGCCAAAACAGTCACCGTAACCAGCCTCTGTAATAATATCTCTCGCCACCTTATCCACACTCGCTCCGCTTACACCAGCCTTTACTGCTGCAAGACCGGCCAGCTGTGCTTTTAATACGACATTGTAAATTTCTTTCTGTTTATCGCTTGCTTTTCCGAGGACAAAGGTACGTGTCATATCGGAGCAGTATCCCTTGTATTTACAGCCAAAATCACAGGTAACAAAATCCCCTTCCTCCAGCTTCTTATATCCTGGGATTGCATGAGGCATAGAAGAATTCAGACCGGAAGCGATGATCGTGTTAAAGCTTAAATCCTCTGCTCCCTCTTTTTTCATCAGATATTCCAGCTCTGCCGCAGCTTCCAGCTCTGTCATTCCTGGTTTCACGATTTTCAAAAATTCTGCAAATGCTTTGTCCCCGATTTCTTCAGCTCTTGCCAGGTACTCCAGTTCTTCCTCAGTCTTAATCTGGCGAAGATCATCGATTCTGCTGCCAAGAGGTGTCCATGTCTGAACCGGCAGTTCCTTTCTGAGCTTATCAAAATCACAGCAAAGCATGGACTGATCCTCATATCCCATATGGAAATCGCCACTTACATTCTCCTTCTCCATGCACTCCTTCAGGATCGTCTGACGGTTATGCCCACGACACTCTTCGATTACTGTGAAATCGCTCTCTTTACCGGCCTGCTCCGTATAACGGGAATCTGTGATCAGCACCTTCTGGGCTGCTGAAATATATAAAGCGCCCTCGCCGCCGCGAAAACCGCTTACATGTCGCATGTTATATGGATCTGTGATCACAAGGGCATTCAGTTTCAATTCATCAAGAATTGCATTTAACATCTTTGCTTCCTCCTCTTCTTCTGTCATACAACTTCCCAGCACTTTATCACGTTGAAAAGCCATATTCTTTATAGTTTCATCATACCACATTATACGCGGAAATATTGTCTGAATTTTCAATTCTTTTCACACATATAAACTTTTTATTTTATATAAAATAATATTTTTTCAAATTATTTGTTGACAAACGAGAAGTAATCTGTTATAGTAAGCTCATAAAACAAAAGGAACTTAAAAATAAAAACAAAAAGGAGTGAGACCACCGAAAACATAAGTTCATTACTTATAATCTAAGAAAGAGAGGTACGGACCACCAGAAGCATAACGAAACATCTTAATTTTTAACACTTTAAGAAAAGCGAGGTACAGTCCACCAAGAACGTAAGCCTTAATTCCAATTGTTTTAAACGCATAATATATTCGGAAAGAGAGGTACATTCCATTGGATATGGATCAGATTTAAGCCACCAGTAAACGTCGATGCTGGTGGCTTAATTAATGTCTGGATTTTCCTTTCATTTTCAAGCAGCTGCCTTGCCCTTATTCGCATGATTTTTCAAACACGCTCTGGCATAAACCTTTTATTTTCTCATATATCTGTAAAAAAATACCCGTGAGGTTTTCTCTTCATGAAATTTCCCATTTTTTCTTTTCCAGCACTGAAGGAAAAATTCTCTTCACATATTTCCTCTTTTTGCTCGAAAAAGCGCCCTGCGATCAAAGACTTTCTCCACTACGCCGGCGTTCCTCTCCTCTTCGCCCTGTCCTTTCTGGCCGGTTCTGCCGCCCGGGTGATCGTTCACCATTTTTCACCCCCGAAAGCAGTCGCTACTTCATCAGACTGCGCAAGCTGGGGACTCAGCTTCCAGGAGGAAGGAAAACGTCCTGTAGGAAATGCTTCCATTCAAGAGCTTGCTTCCTATAACGCCTACTTTGCAAAGGATACCCAGGAGAAAATACTCTACCTTACTTTTGACTGTGGCTATGAAAATGGCAATACACCGCTGCTTCTTAATGCATTGAAAAAACACAATGTAAAAGCAACGTTTTTCGTTGTTGGAAATTTCATAAGAGATAATGGAGATCTGATAAAAGAAATGGTTCAGGAAGGGCACATTGTAGGAAATCATACCCTCTCTCACCCGGATATGTCCGGAATTTCTTCCCTGAATGATTTCAGGAAACAGCTGGAGGGCGTGGAAAATCTGTATAAAGAAACGACCGGAGAATCCATGACGAAATTCTACCGGCCGCCTCAGGGAATTTACAGTACAGCAAATCTGTCCATGGCAAAGGAACTGGGGTATAAAACCTTCTTCTGGAGTCTTGCCTACGTGGACTGGTATCAGGATAAACAGCCAACCAAAGAGGAAGCCTTCGATAAGCTTCTCACACGGATCCACCCAGGGGCAATTGTCCTGCTGCACAATACTTCTTCCACAAATGGACAGATTCTGGATGAACTGCTGACCAAATGGGAAGAAATGGGATATACATTTGGAACGCTCAATGATTTCTGAATTTTTGCTTTCCTGGAACAGGTTTGAAAAAGGCTTTAATTATCTATTATTTCCAAAATAAATAACCGCCTGTACTCCAGGACCAGTATGAATTCCAATAATCGGGCTCATTGGCATAATGATAACCTGAGCCTGTGGTACAGCTTCCAGGATAACAGCCTTCTCTTTCTCAGCCTGCTCAGCAGCATCACCGTGACAGATAAATACATAAGGATGCTCCTCATTTAATCCGGAACTGATATACTTGGAAACGATCGTATTCATAGCAGCCTTGGAGCCGCGTACCTTCTCCGGGATTGCCAGAGTTCCATCCTCCACAATGCGAAGAATCGGTTTAATCTTCAGCTTACCGCCGATCCAGGCGATTGTGGGGGAAATACGTCCGCCGCGTTTCAGAAAATCAAGATCATCTACTGTAAACCAATGGCAGATGTGGAGGCGATTCTCCTCCAGCCATGACGTATTCTCCTCCAGGGACATTCCCTTATTCTGATTTTCTGCTGCCAGGAGCACCAGGATTCCCTGTCCTCCTGTCGCGGCAAGAGAATCCACGCAGGAGATCTTACACTCCGGGTACTCTTCCATCAGATCAGCAGCTGCAATGCGAGAGCTCTGCCATGTAGAAGTCAGTCCTCCGGAAAGGGAAATATAAAGAATATCCTTGCCCTCTTTCAGAAACGGTTCAAAACAATCGGTATATGTAGCCGGGGAAATCTGGGAAGTACTTCCGGTTCCACCTGCACGAAGCTTGTCATAAAAAGCCCTGCTGTCCCAGTTTCCCGGATTCCTGTGCGGACACTCCTCTCCGTTTAACTGGTATACCATAGGAATCAGATGAATCTGACCCTTATCTAAAATGTCTGCCGGAATATCTGCAGATGTATCTGTTATGATCACATAATCACTCATACTTGGTTCTCCTCATTTAATTGGCAATTCCTTATACCGTAATCGGTTAAGTGCTCCCATTATAGCATACTTCTTTTATGACGTGTGTGTTTTTTTACATTTTTGGTACTTTTGTAACGTTTTTCCCCAGAGCATGTTGGAAAAGCATTCCCGCGATCTGCACGCCCCACTTTGCGGTATATTTAGTCCGAATTCGGTTGCCGTAGCTCGCTATGGCGCCCTCATCCGGGCAAAATTTCCCACAAATTGTGATGCACATCTTGCAGAAAGCCTTTTTCAGATACGCTCTAACGGGCTGCAATTATTTTTTGCAGCGTCTTTTTTACTGCCGTATACTTTTTTTCCGGAACTGGAAGTTCCCGTCCTCCTGTTACAGTCATTTTAAATCTGCGGATAGAATGGACATGTGCCGGGTTTACCATGTAACTCTCGTGGCACTTCAGAAACAGGTTCCCATAACGTTTTTCCAGAGTTTTCAGGCTTTCTGTAGACTCAAACTCCTGATCCAGAGTATGGATCACCGTATGATTGCCGAGACTTTCCACATAGATCACACGGGACCAGTTCAGATAAAGAATGGACTTATCAATTCCTTTCACGTAAATCCGCTCTGATCTTGTCTCTCCTGTAAGGACAAACTTACGATAATTCTCATCATAATGTACCGGATAAATGCCATCTCTCTCATCATACTGAATTGCATTTGAAATAAAGATCACACGTATCTTCGGCACACCTTTTTGCTCCACCCAGGTAAACTGCATACGCTGATTTACCCGGCTTGCACTGTTATCCGGCCAGATCGTATCTACCAGCATAAAAGTCATGATCTCTGCCACCGTACTGCTTGTAGTGGCAAGCGGCAGCACCGTCAGATTATTCAGGGAAAACTTCAGTTCGTGTTTCTCAGCGTGAAAAGCATCTACCAGATTTTTTCTTCCGCGGATCACCTGCCTGTCTGCAGGTCCTATCCAAAGAACATCCTCATGACAAGAGTTCAAAAAAGGCTCTATCTCATTGTTATAATATAAATTCAAAAGCTCTGCTGTCCGATCTCCAATTTTCTGTATGTTCATCTTCTGTCGCTCCTATTTATGCTGGTAATAAAAAACTGCCACCTGTGTACGGTCACGCAGCTGCAGTTTTTCCAGAATCATGCTCAGATAATTCCGCACGGTTCCTTCACTCAGGAAAAGCTCTGCCGCAATCTCCTTATTGCTGTATCCATTTGCGATGAGCTCTATCATCTCAAATTCTCTCTCATTAATGTCATATTTTCCATAATCAAACTTCTTTTCTCCCTGCAAAAGGTCTGGAATCCTGGAAACTATTTCTGTCCCAAATACTGTCTGCCCACAGTAAACCGCCCGAAGTGCAGGCAGAATACTGCCATAATCCTGTTTCAGAAGATATCCCTTTGCACCAAGTCGCAAGGCTTTTACTATATATTCGTCATCGGAAAAAGTGGTAAGAAGCAGAATATTTGCCTTTGGATGCCTGGACAAAATACTCCGGGATGCTTCCAGACCGTCCATTTTCTCCATTCGAATATCCATAAGAAGCACATCCGGCTCATACCTTTCATAAAGCTCACAGGCCTCTTTTCCGTCTGCTCCAGTCGCTAACACTTCCACATCCTCATTCACTTCCAGAATGGTTTTCAACGCACCCGCCACCAGGCAGTCATCGTCTACAATTATTATTTTCATTTCTTACTCCTGCTTTTCTTTCATTTCCGGAACACATTCAAAAAATAATTTCCATAATCTGTGCGCCCGCTTTACTGTATCTTTATCGGAATCCACCTCAACCACATTTGGGTATTGTAATAAAAATCCGGAATCCCTTATCCGTAAAAATCTGTATGGTTCCACCCAGGGCATTTACCCTTTCTTTCATATTTACAATTCCAATACCGGATTTTTCCGGATCATAAAAAGCATCTGTCCCATTATCCTCTATACAAAGCTGGTACAGTCCCGGATGCTCCCGAAGGATCAGCTGCACCTTCGTGGCGTTGCTGTGCTTCATAATATTTGCGAGGCCTCTTTGGTAATACTGATAAAACAGTATTTCACCTCCCTTGGAACCTCTCTTGTCATATCATAAACCATCTGCACCGAACAAAATGTAAACTCATGAACCAGGCTCTTTTCCACTTCTTCTAAATTTACTGCTTCATCGTGAAGGTCATGGACACTATTTCTGATGCTGTTCATGGCATGGTTCAGGGAATCCTCCAGATTTTTCAGTATGGCGGTCATCCCGGGATCTTTATTTATGGTCTTTGCAGCCCCTACCATAAGGATTGAACGTGAAAGTACATGTCCCACATTATCGTGGATTTCCCTGGCGATCCGGTTTCGTTCCTTTAAGGTAGCATTATAGATCTCATAATCCTGTTTTTCCTGCAAAGCTTTATTTTTCTGAGACAAAAGCAGGTTTCGCTCCTTGGAATCATCCTGGATCCTTCGCAGCTTCTCTTCCAGAATCTGACTCTTTGCGGTATTTCTCTCCATAAAAAACGCCAGTAAAAATCCAAATACACCGATCATTGCAAAAAGGCCCATGTTTTCCCTGCTTTCAGGTATTTTCCAGAGAAAAAACAGCACTGCTACTGCTGCCAGCCCCCTCATTTTTCATGAAAAAGCAGATAAAAAAGACATGGATAAAAGATAAAGGTCTCTGGAACAGCCAGTCCCAGAAATCCGAACAAAATGCAAAGGATTAGCCTCAATGCCTTCTTTCTCACCGCATATCCGCAACAGATCACACTTACACAGCTCAAAAAAGCGATCAGAAAACCCGCCCCTGGCGGCAGAAAAAAAAGTGACAGAAAGCTATAAAATACCAGCAATCCACAGTCCCAAAAGTATCCCACTCTGTCACCTTCTTTCTCATTTTTCCCAACTACTGCTGTTCACTCCGTAACCGGTAATTTTCAAATATTTAACCTGTTTTTTTACAAATATGTCTTACAGACATTTCTCTCATTATAGTATAACTGACCTTGCGCTGTAAAGAAGGTTCTGCGCTTTATAACATTACGGTTTACTGATAATGTTCCGCGAGATGTTTTTGTGAATGGAACGAACTGTAATTTTATGACATTTGTCATGTGAAGACCGTGACATCTGACACTTGGCGCTTTTCCCTCATTCCTTTATACTAGAGTGTACTTGAAAAAGCATTCCTGCAATCTGCATGCTCCACTTTGCCGGTATATTTCGCCCAAATTCAGTTGCCGTAGCCCGCTACGGCGTCCTCATCCGGGCAAAATCTCCCACAAATTGTGACGTACATCTTGCCGAAAGCCTTTTTCAAACACGCTCCAAATTTATGATACAGCTACTATACGGGGAAAATCCGAAGGAGGAAAATCGTGTCCACAAATATTGTTCAAATAGAAAATCTGGTAAAAAGATATGGGAACCTGGTGGCACTTGATCACCTGAACCTTAGTATTTCGGAAGGAGAGGTTTTTGGTCTTCTTGGTCCCAACGGCTCTGGAAAAACTACTGCTATCAATTGTATGCTTTCTCTTCTCAAATACGACAAAGGCAGCATTCATATTTTCGGAGAAGAAATGCGTCCTGACAATTACAAAGTAAAACAGCAGATTGGAATCGTGCTGCAGAATGTGGCTGTTTTTGACGAACTGACTGTCTATGAAAACATTGATTATTTCTGTGGGCTTTATGTCCCGGATAAGAGGAAAAGAAAAGAACTGGTGGAAGAAGCCATTACCTTTACCGATCTTAACGATTACCGGAAAATGCGTCCAAAGAATCTTTCAGGCGGTCTTCTCCGCCGACTGAATATTGCCTGCGGAATTGCTCATAAGCCTCGTCTGATCATTATGGATGAGCCAACGGTAGCCGTTGATCCCCAGAGCCGGAACAAAATCCTGGAAGGCATTCAGAAGCTGAATGAACAGGGTTCCACCATCATTTACACTTCCCATTATATGGAAGAAGTGGAGCAGATCTGTACACAGATCGCAATTATGGATCACGGTCATGTAATTGCCTCCGGCACCAAAGAGGAGCTGAAAAAAATGATCAAAACCGGCGAGACCATTACTATTGAGGCCATTCCTCTTACCTCGGAGAATCTGGCTGACATCCGGGCTCTTCCACACGTATTTGACCTGCATTACGAGGAACAGATTCTCACTGTACGGTGCACAGGTGCCCGTCACAACCTGATCCGGCTTCTCAATTACCTGCAGAGCCAGGATATTTCCTTTGGTCAGGTTTCCTCTGAGCTGCCTACTTTAAATGACGTATTTCTGGAAATCACAGGGAAACAGCTGCGAGATTAAGGAGGACTACCATGCTGCATTTGATCAAATATAACCTTCTGGTAAAGCTGAAAAAATTTGCAACCACTTTCTGGCCTCTTATTTTTCCAATTCTTCTTGGAACTATGTTCTATTTTGCTTTTGGAAATATTGATGATGCTGATTTCGAGACTGTACAGGTTGGAATTGTAAAAGAGGACGGCGCTGACACGTTGTTTCTTATGTTTCTGGATCAAATTGAAAACAACGGAAATCATCTGATTGCTGCTCAGGAATTATCTGAATCTGCTGCACTTACCAAACTGGAAAATGAAGAAATTTCCGGTATTTATCAGGTGGGAAGCTCCCCTTCCCTTACAGTAGCTTCCAACGGAATCCCCCAGAGCATCCTTCAGTCCATTTTGTCCGGCTACGAAACCGGAAAAAGTACCATCCGCAATATAGTCCGCACACATCCATCCGGTCTGTGGGACGGAATCCAGCAGATGTTAAATCAGCAGGAAACACTTACTGAAGTTTCACTTGGCGGACAGACTATTAACGGAAGTGCACAGTTTTTCTATGCATTGATTGCAATGACCTGCCTCTATGGCTGTTTTATCGGATTTGGCTCTGCCATAACTCTTCAAGCCAATCTCACAGCACTTGCCGCACGACGCTGCGTCACTCCAACGCATAAACTGAAGCTGATTCTTTCAGAGCAGATTGCTTCTTTTTTGCTTGGCTATTTCTATGTGATCGTGTTGCTGATCTATCTTCGCTATATTTTAAAGCTGGATTTTCAGGGAAAAATCGGACCCATGCTGCTTATTTCTTTTTTCGGATCCCTGATCGGGGTTTCTATTGGAATTTTTGTAGGTAGTCTTGGAAAAATGAAAGAAGGGGGAAAGATTGGTATTATTCTTGGTTTTTCCATGGTCTGCAGCTTTTTATCAGGACTTATGAACAATACCATGAAGGATCTGGTAGAAAAAAATATGCCTGTTATTAACCGGATCAACCCGGCAGCACTTATTTCTGATGCTTTTTACTGCATCAATGTATATGACGATATGAGCCGCTATTACCGCAACCTGTTCACTCTTGCAGTGATGAGCGTAATATTAGTGACTGCTTCGTTTTTACTGATCCGGAGGGAAAGCTATGATAGTATTTAACTGTTATATGAAAATTTTAAGACAAAATATGAAGCTGGTCATTATATACCTGGGTATTTTCTTTTCCGTGGCTCTTGTCATGCAGATGGCCGCTGGAAAAAGTGAAGACAGCCTTTATGCAAATACCAGCATTGATATTGGAGTGGTAAAGGAAGATCAAGGCGTTCTGGCTCAGGGATTTGTGGATTATCTTAACACGATTCACAATGTAATTCCTATGAAAAATAATCCGGAAGTACTTCAGGAAAATCTCTTTTACCGTAATGTGGAATATATTGTGCAGATTCCAGCTGACTTTTACGAGGCTTGCATTCAAGGAAATCAGCCACTGAAGGTCACCAAGGTTCCAGGATCCTACAGCTCCTATTATGTTGACCAGCAGATCAGCAGTTATATCAGTACCATCCAGACTTATGTTGCTGCCGGTTTTTCCCAGGAGGAAGCCGTTCAGGCAGTAAAAACCGAAGTTCATAAACCGGTCACCAAGATTTCCTCTGATTCTGCAAGCAGTGATCTGGTTCCTTACACTTATTATTTTCGTTATATTCCTTATCTTTTTCTGGGAGCTCTTTGCTATACCATGGGATATATTCTTATGGCTTTCAAAAAGGGAGATATTCAGAAACGGATGGAAGCTTCCGCTATTTCAGTGAGACATCAATCCCTGGAGGGATTGCTGGCAATGGGGGTAATTGGTGCTTTCTTGTGGCTTCTTGGTATCCTGGGGGTAGTGCTGATGTATGGAAATACCTTTTGGGATTCTGAACTTCGTGGCTATTATATTGCAAATACATTGCTTATGTTAGTAGTTTCACTGTCACTCTCCTACCTGATTGGAATGTTTATTCCCAACAGCAATATTTTAAGCGGCGTAGCCAATATTGTTTCTCTTTCCATGTGCTTCCTCTGTGGCGTCTTCGTCCCTATGGATGTGATGGACAAATCGGTTCTGAAAGTCGCCCAGTTTCTGCCAGTATACTGGTATGAACAGGTAAATGAAATTCTAAGCCGGCATCATTCCCTGACACCGGAGCTTCTTGGAAAGGTACGGATCAGTATGGGAATTGAGGTGTTGTTTGCCGCCACGTTTGTGTGTCTGATTCTGGTAGTTTCAAGGTATCGAAAAGAGGGGTAATGCCCCTCTTTTCTGCACATGATTCTACTATTTTAGCAATAAATCAATAGAAATGAATTAAAAACAAATCAAACAGGTCATATCTTTTTAGAAACTAGGAATCATTCCTAGTTGACATCATAGGTGACATCGTTAGAAAATCCCACAAAATCAAAAACGCCGGAAACCCAGTAAAATCAAGGCTTCCGACGCTTAAGAAAACAGGGGATGAGAGAATCGAACTCCCACCAAAGGTTTTGGAGACCCCTATCATACCATTTGACCAATCCCCTATTTTATGAAGAAAAAGTGACTATTACTAGTCACGTCTCTTTGAAAGATTTTGTACCTTCAAAACTACATACATGTTACATCCTAATGGAATCATTTTACCTCTGCGTGAGTCCGGCAGCTACTTTATAACCGCCTTTCTCATTTCTTGGTCAAGCCCTCACCCTATTAGTAACAGTCAGCTCCATGCATTACTGCACTTCCACCCCTGCCCTATCTACCTCGTCGTCTTCAAGGGGGTTTACTTCTTTCGAATGGGACATCTCATCTTGAGGGGGGCTTCACGCTTAGATGCCTTCAGCGTTT
>NZ_QUIO01000080.1:0-5861 GCF_003480145.1 Ruminococcus sp. AM42-11
ATGAATATAAATATGATTATATTAATGAAGATTTTCAAAATCTGTTTATGGAAATTACAGATTACTTTATTCAAAACAATACATATAATTATGATATCTTATTAACTTACTATGATAGATTGAGTAAACTTGTAAAAGATACATTAATAAAACATCAAAAAAAATACAAATCAAGTTCGTTGCCCTAAATGCGGTTCCACACAAATCACCACAGGTCAACGTGGATACTCATTATTCTCTGGTTTCCTTGGCTCAAATAAGACAGTCAACAGATGTGCGAATTGCGGATATTCTTGGAAACCTGGAAAATAACCTATTTAATACCATGTTCTTCCAAAAACTCATCAGCTATTTGACTAGAAACTTGTTTTATAATTTGAGTAAGATTACCATGAACGTCAATTTCCGGCATCTTACCAGTTGTTTCGAATTTAATAATGTCATCAATTGACATATTCTTAAAATGATTTCGCACTAATGTAAATGTGGTTTCAATATCACCTTCATCAGTACAATTATTTTCGTATAACAATTTAATAATTTTTGTTGCAATATTTTCTGTCTCAGAAATTGACCACAACATATTTTCACGACCTTTCTATGGAGGATTGAATATGATATTAAACTATGATTGTTTTAGAGATGTACTCTTATATATTGAAGAACAAGATAATATGAAGCTTAATGGAGATTTCAAGCGGATTATGTTAAAAGATATAAAGGATCACTTTTCAGGCAAATACACTGAAGAGGATGTACAATATTGTGTGAAAAACTTATTTGACGGAAGATTCTTAGAAGGATTGTATTCTATAGATGATAACTATAAATATGAAAACTGTAAAATTTATGATGTTACATTCGAAGGACATAAATTAGCAGAATCAATTAGACCTGACTCTATATGGAGGAAGAGTAAAGCTAAATTAAAATCTGTAGGTATTTCTTCTATAAATATGATCTCAGCAGTATGTGTAGAAGTTGCTAAAGTAGCTGTTACTGATCCTAAATTTATTACCGATATTGCCAATGGAATATTTAAATAAAGTTCACTGTCCTCGCTGTGGCTCAACGCAAATTACCACAGGTCAAACCTTGCAAAGAGCATTGTTTAGCTTAATGTATAATCAGATTACTGTCAATCGATGCGCAAATTGTGGGTGCACTTGGAGACAAGGAATATAAGGAGATTATATAATATGGAAGAAAACATATTTGATAAGTTTAAAAATGTGGTTCGTAAGCCGAAACCAGAACCAACTAAGCCAAAGGCAACTAAAATTTCTGATATTAATTTAGAAAAGA
This sequence comes from Ruminococcus sp. AM42-11, assembly GCF_003480145.1. Classification (NCBI taxonomy): domain Bacteria; kingdom Bacillati; phylum Bacillota; class Clostridia; order Eubacteriales; family Oscillospiraceae; genus Ruminococcus; species Ruminococcus sp. AM42-11. The sequence continues at coordinate 1,306 of NZ_QUIO01000080.1, forward strand.
ATAAACGAGAAATTTTTACTCTCCATGACGAAAAAGATAAAAACAAGAAGTAATACATTTTTTTAAAAAATCTATTGTTTTTATATATGGCGTAAAGAAAAGTTCAATAGCATGGGGAAATGGATCTGGAACTTCTCTAAACAATTCTATATCTTTTATTTTTAAATCTTCTGTGTCATTAGGAGGTGTATTTAGTGAACTCAAATTTCGATTCAAAAGAATCATTCCTTTCTTATAAGTTAAATATTTTTAAAGAATTGTATAATGATGAATGTGAAAGAAGAAACATTGCTTCACAAAAAATTTCAAGAATTATTCCATTAATTGTGGCAATGTTTGGTGGTGACACCAATATTTTTCAAAAGCTTTTTCTGGCAACAGATAATCCTCTATGACTTCCTTGACAAAGAAAGTAGGCAAGGGAGTATTAAAAGATTTTTCACTAGATCCACCACGAGAATCGTTTATTGATATTTTGTGTGAATCAATAAATATGTCGCAATCAAAAATTTTTACATGCATAAAAATCTTCACCTTCTTTTTTTATTTAATTAATAGACCAAGAGAGTATTAGTGCTCTTGGTCTGATTCTTCATGCTTGGTCCATGCTAATGTATAAGTTTTTAACCAAAAGTAATCTTTACCGAAATCACCATCAGACCGATATATATCAAATTCATTTATATTATAAATACCTAATGTCTCATACATGGCATCACGGTATGTCTTATAAGATCCAAGAACCTTATTATCATCTTTTCTTATTACTAGATAACAATCTCCGTATTTTTCAAATAATTCTTTCTCGTGGTCTGTAAAATAGCAGTGGGCTTTACCATCTCGATCTGTTGACATATTAGTATAATTAAAGAAATCTTTATCTTCAAATATAACAGTTCCTCTTTGTATTAATTTCATTTAATAATACTCCTTTTTAATCATAATAATAGACCAGGAGAGTGTTAATTCTCCTGGTCTAAATTATCATATTCATTTAAGAAATTTGCTGTTCCAAAAGATGGGATTCTAAATGAAAAACTTGTTTTTCCATTTAAATTTGATACTGCAAAATCACCTTTTGAAATAATATCCATACCAATAATAATATCAAAAACATCATGTTTTTCAATTTTTAATACTCGCAAGTTATTAAAAACAAAATCGTCTCTAAACATTAAATCAATTGAATAAATATTTGTTAATTTTGACTCACGATGACCTCCAGTATAGAAATTTGATTTTCCAGTTGAAGTAAGATTATATTTTTCCACTATATTGCTTGTTATACATGAGACAGAAGCACCTGTGTCCCAAATACAAATAAAGCGATTTTTATCAATTAAATCATCTTTCTCTTTTCCTACATAAACATAGGAAGTAAGTTGATTCATTATCTTATTTGAACTATATGTAAGAACTCGTATTTTATCCATATCTTATTCACTTATAGAAATCCATTTATATTCTGGTATGCGAACATATTTTCTATTAAAAACACCATCACAATGATATATATTAAATTCACCTACATCATAATAGAAAATGTTTCTCTTAATGCTTCTCTATATGTTTTATATGATCCAATGATAATATTATCTAATTTTCTAATAGACAGATAACATTCTCCATATTTTTTATATAATTCTTCATGATGATAATAAAACCAATCTGTAGGATGATTTGGAATTTCTACAATTTCCCCTTCATAATAATGTATTTTTCCCATATTAAATTTCACCTCTTATCATATCATATAATGGATTAATTTCAATCTATATAAATAAAAGCACCACGTTTGCAAGCCGTGGTGAGTGTGTGCAGTTAGTGCATTTCAGGTAGTAGGAGAGTAGTAACCTCACGGTTCTATCCATACTATTCGATCCATCATGCTACCCAGGCTTTCCCTGGTTGGACTGTATATTGTACTATATGTTGTAACGCCACACATAATACGCCTTGTCAGCCTCTCGCACGTTAACTGTAAAACTACACTTTTACATGAAAACACATATGTTCTGGATTTACAAAAATGGACAATTATACTACAATCGAAGTCAGATAAACTTGTGATCACAGTTCTACATTGTGATTCGTTGCACGACAGTATATCTGACAATCGTCATGTAGTATTGAATTAATGGTACGCAATTTGTACCAGAAATGAGATTATCTAAAATGAAGCATTCTAAATATTATATTCATTTCTATGGGATTCTCCCAACATCAAATCTCTTTCTTGATACTTTCGTACAGGAAGGAGGTGAGATATGGAAGATGTATTTCTATTCGTTTTAACTCTTGTAGGATTATTAATCCTATGGTCGTTAATCCGCAGAATACCATCTAAGAACATGAAAAACTTTCACATCCATTTTGGATTTTTGAAAGGATTTGACATGTCTGGAGAATTCTATAAGGATGACACCAAAAATAATAAATAGTTTAGTTCATATTTTTGTAATCTCCTTTTGTCATTTAAGAGAGTGGAGAGTTGTTAGCGCAACTTTCTGCTCTCTATTTCTTTCTTTCTTCCTGTTATAATTGCGTTTTATTCGTGAATTTATCATCCACTTTTGTAAATTTAAACATATGTGTTTGCTAACGTGTCGGAACTACCATCTTCAATATATCCCTTTCATTCATTTTCAGAACTAAGGTACCACAGTGATGTGGATTACGGCTTCCTCCGATATTCGGCTTTATAGCTCTAAGGCTAAAGGTCTGTCAATAGGTGTCGAATCACCATCTTGAACAAGTTCTATACTAACTGTCGCGATTATGACAGCAGCATATCAAATGGGCATCTTAACTACGATAAAATTTTGAATTGAAACTAGCTTTATGGTTTATGTTAAGCTGTTTACCCAGACCTGCTTGTGAAAGTTTAAATCCTGCGAATCCTCCAATTGCTGTTGAGAGCAGTGGAAGTTTATCCAGGATCTGAGTTACGATGTTAAGAAAGGCGGTTGCTGTATCTATTACGCCTTTAAACATATCACTGTTGATTGTTACTGTTGCAAGCTCTTGGAGCTGTGTTTGAAGTTGGGCTATTTTTGCTCCGTACTCTCAAGATACTTCTGGTTTTCTTCCAGTGCCGAATTATCTGAGTGCTCAGAAGTTTCTTTTACCTGTTCAAGAAGAGAACCATTAGTAAGCAGGCTACTTAAAATATTAGACCTGTTTTTACCTGCAAGTTCTTCGATAAGAGCTTGTGCACGATTGGTACCCATAGCTTTATCTTGTTTCTGTATTTCACTATATATTTCAGAAATATCCTTTAATATAGAATATGTGTTACGATAGTTTCCATTTTCATCTAAGATGTCAACGCCTTTACCATTATTTGAAGGTACGGCTGTATAATCTTTAATTATCTGTTGTTTCTTTGCTTTGGTAGCTACTACATAATCATCAGTTTCCTCGCCAAGTTCGGCTAATTCCTTTTGCGCTTCTTCTGTCAAGCTGTTACTTTCAGGCACAAAAACCTTACTGACCATATAAATGGCGTACAGTTATTTCTAGCTGTATCTCATATTTCATTTTGTTATATTATGAGTTCAGACTGTATATTACATCCTTATGATATTGGATGGATAACTTCAACATATGTGTTACCACACACATCCTGCAGTCGTTACGGTTTCCTATATAAAATATAGGTCTTACCTCGGTATTACCTGCTTCCAGGCGTTCACCGATATAGTTATCTACTGATGAACATAAAGTCCATCCGTACCTTCCGATACGTTTAGGCCGAAAACCTACAATACGAAGCGAAACGGTCTTAAGTCCGGCTGCAACACTATTTACCAAATTTGTTACTTCTATAAAAAAGAAGGATAGGTCATTTCTGCCTATCTCCGTAACTTCGTTATTAAGTTATAATTACGGTTCAGATCATACCTTCATCTCTTCGAATAAGAGAGCCTAGCATATGCCTAATCGTTACCTTTTAGACTGTGATCGTTACAGGATCTCAAAAATATTGAGTCTTACCCACGGGATTGTCTTCTTCAAGAGTTTTACCGTTTTGAGCTAGGTTGAACATTACATATCACTATGTAAGTGGACAAAATTTATCCTGAATCGTTGCATTCGCACTTGTTATGAGTGCCGCTGACTCATCTAATGAGTTGCCCATTAAACTAAGAGTCGCACCAGCTTTTTGTAAACCAGTTGCTAACTCATCTGTTGATATAGAGAAATTATTCAAGCTGTTACTTTCGAGTAATATCATACTCTACCGACCACACATAAAAATGTATGGCGCATAGTCATTTCTGCCTATGTCTCACGTTTCTTTATTGGGATTATTGCGTGACGATTATATTAAAAATATAAAAGAGCCTTTCGGCTGATCGGACTGGATCTTCATCCTATAGAATAGGAGAGTAGCGAAACTTCATTTGCTTACCAAATAAAGTGTTACAGTCTCTCGGGATTTTATAATGTACATTTTTTATTAATTATTTTGTATAACAAATTGTTTATATGTATTACTTTCTATTTGATATGGGATTATTATTTCAGAATTAATAGACATTGTGTTATCTCAT
>NZ_QUIO01000081.1:0-5734 GCF_003480145.1 Ruminococcus sp. AM42-11
AATTCTACCTTTCTGATAATCGTTACCTCCATCTGTTGATGGAAGCATTATACTACATTGGGACATTTTCCTTTATGGTATATTAGGACATTATCATAAATGGTTCATATAAATCAGAATTTTTACCCAAGATTTTCTTGACAAATGGCTGCTTATAACTTAAAATATCTTTTGTGTCTGATAAGTGTATAAATTTTTATACACTTATCATTCCATAAGCTGGAATAGCTCAGTCGGTAGAGCACTTCACTCGTAATGAAGGGGTCGTGAGTTCGAGTCTCATTTCCAGCTTTTTTTATTTGCATCAAATAGATATTCCTGATCTGCTTCGCTGCTTACTTATTGTAAAAAGATTCAAAAAGACTGCATTCCTCACATCTGAAATTCAGATATGTAAATGCAGTCTTTTTTGCTATTTTATTACTTATTTGCTATTTCTGTCTGCTTTGTTATTGTCATTTTTTACTGTGGCTCTTTTCTTCACTGTTTCTGCCTTTTTCTCTGCCTTGACAGCTTCTTCTACTTTCGTAGCTTTTTCTTCCTTTACTGACTTCTTTGCTGGAGTTTTTGCCTTCACAGTCCTTACCAGTTTTCCTGCAGTCTTATCTTTCGCAGTCTTATCTTTCGCAGTTTTCGCTGCGGTCACTTTCTTCCTGGCTGGGGCTTTCCCGGGAGTGCAGCTGTAGATGCTTACACCAAGTGCCGGCAGTTTCACCTTAATAGAGTGCTCACGTTCGTCGCACTCTTCTGCTTTTGCTGTCTTCACACGAGAATTTACTACACCCTCGCCGCCGAATTCTGCTACATCGCTATTAAAGATTTCTTTATATTTCCCTGCAAAGGGCACGCCCACCTGGTAATTCTCGTAGGGTATTGCGGCGAAATTACAGATTACAAGCAGCGTTTCCTCTGGTTTCTCTGTCTTACGCAGGAAAGTGATCACATTCTCCTCGTATTTCATCAGCTGAACCCACTCAAATCCGTCATACTCATCATCCATCTGATAAAGAGCAGGCGAACTCTTATAAAGGGTATTCAACGCCTGAATGCATTTGGCAAGTCCCTCCGGCATATCAGTCCCCGGTGCCATCATTTTACAGCCAGGATGCACCATCATATAGGAATAAGCCTCTCTCACCTGTGCCAGCTTCTGCTTCTCATCTCCCGGAAGTTTCGCCATAAACTCATTCAGGCTTCCCACATCTCTGTTTCCAAGAGTCAGAATATAATGCTCAGAATATGCATATAAGGTGGACAAAGTCAGCTGGTCATGATAATTCTTCCGCAAAATCGGATCTACTGACAGATAGAACAGGAAATCTCTTGTCCATCCGCCACTCCACTTATAATCAAACCCAATGTGATCATTCTCCACACTGTCAGTCAGCTCCGGCCACAGACCATCCTCCTGTGCGATCAGAAGTGCTCCTGGATCACGCTTCTTCACAATGGAATTCAGATGCTTCAGAAATTCAATGGCAGGAAGGTTCTCATTGGAGCCATACATATTCGGTGTCCATCCATCCTTTCTTCCATAATCCAGATAAAGCATGGCATCTACATCATCCATACGAAGCCCGTCCACATGGAAGACCTCCAGCCAGAAACAGGCATTGGAAATCAGGAAATCCATTACCATAGGACTGTCATAATTATAAAGCATGGTGCCCCACATTGGGTGGACTGCCATTTCCGGGTCTTTCACTTCATAAAGGGCTGTTCCGTCAAATTTCTCCAGACCGCCTGCGTATCTCGGGAACTGTGCCGGTGACCAGTCAAGGATCACGCCTATTCCCACCTGATGAAGCTCATCTACCAGTGCTGCAAAATCTGCTGGTGTGCCATAACGTGTGCTGACTGCAAAATATGCAGATGTAGGATATCCATCTGAACCATCCTCCAGAAATTCCATAACCGGATGAAGTTCCACATGGGTATATCCCTTTTCTTTCGCAAAGGTCACCAGCTCTTTCCCTGATTCCCACTGTCCCAGGCTTGTCTCATAAATGGAAACCGGCTGCCTGCGGCCATCATATTTCTTACGTTCAGCCATCCAACTGCTGTCATTCCATGTAAAATCAGAGACATCCGCTACAACAGAATTCCACAATGGTGCAGGCTGGGTTCTGTTTCCATAAGGATCTGCTTTCTGAAGGAGCACATCCCCTTTTGCCTTAATTTCATAACGATAGGCGTCCCCCGCCTTTACTCCCGGGATAAACAATTCATAAATACCTGACATAGGCATCTTATGCATAGGGAGTGCTCTGCCATCCCAATTATTAAATTCACCAACCACACTTACCCGAACTGCATTTGGCGCCCACACTGCGAAATGAGTGCCTGCTACCCCATTCATCACCATGGGATGTGCGCCCATTTTCTTATATGCCTCATAATAAACGCCGCCAAGAAAAGCCCTCTCATCATCCTCTGTAAGAAGCCCGCCGAAAGCATAAGCGTCCTTAAACTTCTTCGTCTCTTTCTCAAATTCTATCTGAAATTCGTAATCCGGAATCTTTCTTCCCGGGATCAGCACTGCATAATAGCCAGCCTCGTCCTCCAGCTCCATTTCATATTTCTTGCGCCCTATAACCACTGCCGCAGCTCTGGCTTCCGGAAAAAAGCCCTGTATCAGTACACCATCCGGTGTCAGTCTGGGTCCCATCACATCTCTTGGCGCTGTCTCTTCCCCGTATACAACCGCTTCAATTTCTGGCCAGTCCATATAATCATATACTGTTTTGCTCATAAGTCTCTCCATTTCCCCGCCAATTTTCACGGACTGTCGGATTTCCGGAAAATATGTTAATATTGTTATATTTTCCCGTCGATCCGACCATAATTTTGATATTTCTATTTTACCATTTTAAGCGGGAAAAAGAAAGAAATTTGTTTGACAAATACACCCCTCTGCGTTAAATTATTGGTATATGATTTTGAAAACACCTAAGGAGGATTTTTCAATGAGTAATCGAAACTACGACGTGACTGCACTTGGCGAGCTTCTCATCGATTTCACAGAGAATGGAACCAGCGCGCAGGGCAACCCGATCATGGAAGCGAACCCGGGCGGAGCTCCATGTAATGTTCTGGCTATGCTTGAGCGCTTGGCAAGAAGACCGCTTTTATCGGAAAAGTTGGAAAGGACATGTTCGGAAACCAGCTGAAGGCTGCTGTGGAAGAAGTTGGAATTGATACAAGAGCTCTTATTATGGATGAAGAAGTACATACCACACTGGCATTTGTCCACACCTATCCGGATGGAGACAGAGACTTCTCCTTCTATCGTAATCCAGGTGCTGACATGATGCTGACTATGGATGAGGTTCCAGACGACCTGATCCGCGATTCCCGCATTTTCCATTTCGGAACTCTCTCTTCTACCCATGAGGGCGTACGTGAAGCTACACGTCATGCCATTGAGGTAGCAAAAGAAGCCGGCTGTATCATCACCTTTGACCCCAATCTGCGCCCGCCACTCTGGAAATCCCTTGAGGATGCCCGCGTCGAGATTGAGTACGGTCTTACCAAATGTGACGTTCTGAAGATTTCTGACAACGAAGTGGAATTCCTTTTCGATACCACCGACTACGACAAGGGTGCTGCGCTGATTGAAGAGAAATATCACATCCCGCTGGTTCTTATCACCATGGGTAAAGACGGAAGCCGCGCTTATTACAAGGGACGCCGCGTAGAATGCGCTCCATTCCTTCAGGAGCACACCATTGAGACCACAGGTGCCGGAGACACTTTCTGTGCCAGCATCCTGAACTATGTTCTGGAGCACGGTCTTAAGGCTCTTACAGATGAGAATCTTATGGAAATGCTTACCTTTGCTAATGCAGGCGCTTCCCTTATTACTACCCGCAAGGGTGCTCTCCGTGTCATGCCAACTCGCGAAGAAGTTAAGGAATTTATTGCAAAGAGCGGCAGATAAATATGTAGCTTTGAATCGCAATTTTTAATTAAAGCAAAAACAGGAATCGCTAATCTGAAATTTAGTGGTTCCTGTTTTATTATTAGAATATTTTATATATTATTGTTAAATTTATCAGTTGTGTTCTTCTATCATAACTGTTATAATCATCGTATGGGTGTTGCCATAACGGTAGGCGGTTAGTCCTTCAACAGAGGGACTGTGACCCTCTGATTACATAGAAACCCTGAAAGGGAATTCAGTGGAAAGGAGGGCTAGGCCAATGAGTATTATTGACTTTATAGCAGTTGTAAGCTTCGGCTTAACCTGCTTTACAATAGGATACACATTGGGTAAAGATGTAAATAATACACAAAAATAGCCGCCCTGTCTGTAAACTAAGCGGCAATTTTTGCTAACCAGTATATGGACTAACCGTCTATCGGCAACACTCTTTTTCTATACCTATATTAACATTCTGTTGTCTTAATGTCAATTATCTGTATTTGAATTTATTTCACCACGCGAACCTTAGAAACACCTTCAATGGCCTTCAGCGCATCCAGCGCCTCTGCGGAAGCTGCACTCTCCAGATCGATCAGGGTATACGCATACTCACCTTTACTCTTGTTGGTCATGTCTGCAATGTTCAGGCCCTCAGCACCAAGGATCTTTGTCAGCTGGCTTATCATGTTAGGAATGTTCTTATGTGTAATGGCAATACGTCCCACTGCTACGCAGGTACCCATATCACAGTTCGGGAAGTTTACGGAGTTTTTGATATTACCATTCTCAAGGAAATCACGAACCTCCTTCACAGCCATAACTGCACAGTTCTCCTCAGATTCCTCTGTGGATGCTCCAAGATGAGGAGTTACCAGAATGCCCTCATGGCCTGCAACTGTATGGTTGGCAAAGTCTGTTACATACTTTTTCACCTTGCCGCTGTTCAGCGCCTCAATCAGCGCATCCTCGTCAACCAGAAGGTCACGGGCAAAGTTCAAAAGTACAACACCGTCTTTCATCTTCTCGAAAGCTTCTTTGTTGATCATCTTCTTTGTGGAATCCAGAAGCGGTACATGTACAGTGATATAATCGCACTTGCTGTAAATCTCATCTAAGCTCTTGCTGTGCTTAATAGTACGGGAAAGGTTCCATGCTGCATCGATGGAAATGTATGGATCATATCCATAAACCTCCATCCCAAGGGAAGCTGCTGCATTTGCCACCATGCTTCCGATAGCACCAAGACCGATGATACCAAGCTTTTTGCCCATGATCTCACAGCCTGCAAACTGTTTCTTCTGTTTCTCAGCAAGCTTATCAATATCTTCCTGGTCTTTTTCTCTCTGTACCCACTCAATACCTCCCACAATGTCACGGGAAGCAAGAAGCATACCGGCAAGAACCAGCTCCTTTACACCATTTGCATTGGCTCCAGGAGTATTAAATACAACGATGCCTTTCTCTGCACACTCTTTCACCGGAATGTTATTGACTCCAGCTCCGGCACGTGCGATCACAGCAACACTCTCCGGCAGCTCCATGTCATGCATCTTGGCACTTCTTACAAGAACTGCCTGGCAGTCATCCAGAGTATCTGCTTTTTTATAATTATCATCAAAAATGTCCAGGCCTTTCTGGGCGATAGGATTCAGGCAATGATACTGAAACATCAGGCATTTTCCTCCTCAAACTTTTTCATGAATGCAACCAGCGCTTCCACACCAGCCTTTGGCATTGCGTTATAAATACTTGCTCTCATACCGCCAACGGTTCTGTGGCCTTTCAGGTTCACAAGACCTGCCTTGGCAG
>NZ_QUIO01000082.1:0-5210 GCF_003480145.1 Ruminococcus sp. AM42-11
CCCAAAATTCATAATTATTTTTCAATTTTAATAATTCCGATTCCATATTTCTACCTCTGTAAAAGTTAAATTTTATATTTATTCAATATAACAGGCAATTTCCATATTATATCCATTATAGTCAAAATCATATGGAAAGCTTATAGTGTTGTCTTTAGTTTCGATTTCATAATGAAGTCCATCTTCTTGTTTTACATTCCACGTTTTATATTTTTCCTTATCTGAAAAATACCATTCTGCTCCAACACATTCAACATACACTTTTGTTCCATTATATAATTTTTGCACATCTGACAATTCTATTTTTTTCATTCAATCTCCCTTACAAAATTTGACCAATCGGAATCTGAATATTTCTCTTCAAGTTCTATCATTTTCTTTCTCATGTCAGCAATTTTATTGAACTCATATCTTTCGTCTCTCTGTGATTGATCCGGATATCTTTTTATTAAAAATATCACCTTTGTCTTTCCATTTTTGTATGCACTTCCTAATATTATAAAATTCTTCTGTTGTTCCCAGTTATCAATTAAATTGATTCTTTCTTTTGCACGTTTTTCGAATTCTATAATTTCCTGTTTCTGCCGTTCTATATCTTTGTTGAATTCTTCTAAATACTTATCGAGATTTTTTGCGTAAAAACATATCTATCGTACTGTTCGTAATTCATTTAAACACCTTCCTTAAAACGTTGATTTTGCAATTTTACAAATTTAAATTATTTTAATCATACCATAAATTACATTACATTGCCATACCGCATCTCTTGCAAGTATCACGAAATGTTTTCCAATTCATATTACCAATCGGAGCTATTACCAGCTCCGATCTGCCTTCCTTCTTATATATATTATGATTATTTGTTCTGACTATGTACCATCCATTTGCATTAAATATCTTCTCAACCTGGCGTGGCTTCAAGTCTCCCTTATTTCTTAATATATCATCTAAACTTTTATTCATTTAATCATCCCCATATAAATCTTCTACTGCATCAGTAATTTCTCTTCTCTGCTGAACTGTATCATCCAAATATTTCTGTGTTGCTGCTAAACTCTTTTGTCCAAGTAACTGTTGCACAGCTCTAGCATTTCCGGTTTTTAAATAATAATTCGTGCCGGTAGAGCTTCGCATTGTATGTGGTACAATTCTTTTTTCTTTATTGATGTCACCGGCATATGATCTTAATATCCTTCCAACTGTTTTTTGTGAAATTCTGCCAGATTTGTTTGAAATAAATAATGCAGGACTTTCCACTCCATTTACTTTAGTATATTCATTTCGCTTCTGGACCCAACACTGAAGTATTTTGATTGTACCGTCACTGAGATGAATATGCCGTGGGTCATTTCCTTTTTCAATAACACTTAAAGATTTACCTTCCCAGTTAATATCTTCAAGATTAATTGAGATTATCGCAGAAACTCGTAGTGCCTTATGGAATCCAAGATTAATTATAGCCTCATCTCTCTCATGCCACTGAGAAAGATATGATTTGCTTCTTTTAGTATTTCCAGAAGACACATTTTTCTCAATTTCCCTTACTTCATTAACATCCAAATATACTTTTTTCTTCATTCTTTTATTGCTTGGAGTTTTAATTTTTCTCATTGGATTTTTATTAATATGATCCCCATCTTCCAAAAACTTAAAAAAGCAATTTAAAGAAAAATATCTAATGTACTTATAAGAATCAGAAATTCTTCTATTATCTATAATTACACGATTATCATCGTCTACAATATATTTTCTTATAGTTTCTACATTTAATTTTCCAATATCATCTATAGTTTCCGTTGGATATCCAGAATCTTTTAGATAATGTATAAACCTTACTACATTGTTAATGTAGTTTAATCTTGTCTTTACCGTTTTATCATCTGCGATCATAAACACATTAAACAGATCCATATATTCTGGCTCATTTTTTAGGAGCCGATCTATATTGTTTGTATATTTGACTTCTATCTCCATTCTACCTGTCATCTTTATCACCTCACTTTATATTACCAATTTGCTTATTCCCTGATAATTCATATGATAATCCAATATTTTTTCTTTCATATCTACAATCATATCTTCTAATTCATCATCAATTTCATCCTCCTTATATTTTTTCATAATATCATTTGCTACATCAGCAACTTCTTCCCATTCACTAAGCGTTTCTTCATTAACACTTGTAGGACGAAATGTTGTACGCATTTGTAGTTCCAGTAATCTATCCTTTACACATTCACACATTCTTATGATGAAAGCTTTATTTGTGCATTCTGAATTGGCAGCCTGTAATAATCTTATATTCTTCATTTCGCTTATACCTCCGGTTTTCTTAAATACAAAAACAGCCTACATTTATGTAAGCTGTTTCTATTGTAAATATTATTTTTTATTATATGGAAGTCCATGTGTGGCTCTATAATATCGCTCTGCTGCAAATTGCCTTTGTTTATAATCTTTATAAACGTCACAAAGATACCAAACCCAAATTAATACAATAAAAGGTGCAAATATTGTAATAAGAAGTATTCCGGATACAACAAGTAATCCTAATCCTATTTTAATCTGATCGGCTGTGAAAAAAGGAATATTATTATAACAATCTGAATTACAAAATTCTGCTGGTTTACCTGTTCCATCAGTTGATAATACACCTGCTTCTATCGCTGCTTTTCTCAAAGCTTCATTGTATTTTTTCTGCTTCTTTTCCTCTACATATTTTTCGTAATCAATTTTACATTTTTCAGTTGGGAACCAATAATCATCTGTTGTTGATGGAGCATATGCATGTATAGGTGGTTTAGTCTTTTTTCCATCGTATACAAGATAACCTGCATCTATGTATGGTTGTGCATTTTTTACAAATAAAAGTTCCTTAAAAAACTCTTTCTCTTCATTTGTCATGACACCTTTAAACTCTAAGCATTCATAATTAAAAATGTCCCTCTCATAGTCATCTGTTGTACAACCATAAATAAGCATAAATTTTGAATATCCAAACTCTCTTTTTCTACCTTTTTCAAACATTTCTGCAAATTGTTCTAGTTGAGATGCTAATATTTTCTTATTACTACTCAAGAAATCATCAGAATCGTAAAAAAAGATATGATCAAACCGATCATCATTCCATAATGTGCCATTTTCTTTCCTCCATTTCAATTATTTCACGTACAATTAATTTCTTAAATCATACCACATTTATCTTGTATTGTCAGTAAATTTCTCTTGTAAAATCCAACTTTTACAAAAAGCGACCAGAACCTAATCTGATCGCTTACTTACACTTCTTTTGGTTTCAATCCCATTCGCTGCCGAATTACATCTTCTTCAATCATATCTGTATTTACATTAATGGTATATCCATCAATCTCTATAACAATATCTATGTCGTCCATTTATCTATTCCTCCAACTTTTTTCTTTTTCCTTGTAAATATTCAAGAACATCTACTCTTCCACCATACGTACAATGTATTTCTTTTAATTTTCCTTGATCGTATAGCCATATAGCTGCGGCATATCTATGCCATCCATCTACTATAACCGGAATTGGCAGTATTTGATCACATTCACATTGATTATCAATGTCTATGTCTCGAATTTCTTCTGGATGATTTATGAAATAAATAATTCTTCCAATATGCCATTCTCTTGCTTTATGTTCTAAGACAGGATGATTCCAAGTATCTCCGTATGGTTCTGAAATTTCCGGAATGGCTTCAATAATTGCGATACTAATATCATCTAAAGATATTTCTTCACCTTCATTCCATTCCCAACATTCAGATGGTATAAATTCATGTAATTTTTCTATCAAAATTATATCTCCATTATATTCTTCAATTGGTTCAAACCCATCGTTCATTAAATCACCTCACAGATATTTTAGCATAAATATCACAGTATGTATTATCAAAAGAATCGTCAACTTTTTCAATAAACCACGGTTGCCTTGCTAATTCAAAACCACCATAAAAATTCCAATTATTTCCACCAATTCTAGCATGGATATAAAGTACATTATCTCTACCAGCATATTTATTCCAAGTATTAAACTGATCTAGTACTTTCTTTTTTGCCTTTTTAATTTCAAATTTAAGAATTTTCCTTTTCTTTCCATGAATTCTATCCCAGCGAATACCAGAATAATCATAATCTTTTTGGTCATCTTTTGTTAGATAATATTGGCACTTTCTATCTGTGCTACTTGAATACAATCTACCAGGATCATTAACATTCCAAATTGGTTCAGTCCTACATAGCCATTCAACTACGTCAACTATTGCACAATCAATGTTTCCTTTTATAGAATCCTTAGTTACCGGCTCTTCATCTTTCATTAATCTATAACCACGAAGTCGTGGTACTTCAATTCCATTTGCTTTGACGATTCTCTTAATCTCTTCATTTTCAATCTGTGAATATGCATATAAATCCATTTGTCTACCTCCAATCAAACTCTCATTTTATTACCAGTAAGTCTTTATAAATCCCTGTTCAGGATCATTATAACTGCGACCTTTACAATCTTCATAAGCTCCCTTATAAGAAGCCGAAACAAGCTTTAAAGGATATTTTAGTTTATCAATGCATTCCTTACCACATCCAACATTAATTCCTTGACTGCGATTTGACTGCTTACATGTATTCCCATATTTAAGGATTTCTTCCATAGTTCTTGGATAATGTCCACACTCGTATGAATAATCCATTCCTTCACAACTATTCCAATATGCCAGAATCCCATATAAATCTGCTTCATTTTCTGTTCCATGAAAAACATATCCATAATCATAATATGTGTCTTTAATAAATCCACCACCAAATTCCTTTGGAATAAGTATTTTGTAGCGATCTCCTTTTGTAAGATTTTTTCGCTTTGTTGTCTTATCTGCTCTTAACCAACTAAAACTGCCCATATTATACCTCCGTTTATTTCATCCGATTATAATCATTTATTAATTTTCTCGTATATTCAGTTCTGGAAATAATTGTAATGTTTCCCTTAGTCAAATTTTCATTAAGCCACGCATGAAATTTTTCTTCTTTAAGTAATATCTGTGCAAAAAATTCTTTTAATGTTTCTTCTGAGAAAACCGCTCCATCAAAAGTTCGTTTATAATAATTTTTCATTTTATTCCTTCATCTTATCTATAAATGATAAATCTAAATCTTTAATTTTTGCTTCAAATCCTTTTCCAGTCTTCTTAT
>NZ_QUIO01000083.1:0-4935 GCF_003480145.1 Ruminococcus sp. AM42-11
AATTTTCTGAAAACTATTTTATTTTTCAGCATTTCAGAAGCAATTCCTTGCGACAGCTTGTTTACTATACCACTGCCGCAAGGAATCGTCAAGCACTTTTTACAAAAAAGTTTATATTTTTTTGTTCAAATTATTTGTCGAATCATGTCGAACTCTTTTTCTTGCATTTTAGCCCGCCATGAGCTATACTATAACAAAGCATTTCATTTCAGTAAGTCTATTTAATATCATCTCTGGTATCTTCGGCGCTCTGCCGCTTCAGAAATCTCATGCTTTTCCCATATAGCAGCAGGAAGGTTTCTGACCAAAATGTAGAGATTTACATTAAGAGGCCTTCCACCATCTTTATAAGGAGGTCTTCTATGAACAATGTATCTTTACCTGTAAACCGTATTTACAAGGATCGACTCTACAAGATGATTTTTAATGACAAATCAGAATTACTGAAACTTTACAATGCAATTAACGGAACTCATTATGATGATCCTGCAATGCTAACAATTACTACATTGGATAACGCAATCTACATGACAATGGAAAATGATCTTTCCTTTATTATTGATATGCGCCTGGCACTTTATGAACAACAGTCCACGGTAAATCCCAACCTGCCTTTACGCTTTCTCATGTACATAACAGATATTTATTCAGCCTATACGAAAGCCATGAACATATATGGTTCCAAGAAAGTGCAGATTCCGCTGCCTTCCTTCGTAATCTTTTATAATGGTGTGAAGTCGCAGCCAGACAGGACAGAATTTCTTCTTTCAGAGTTATTTCATCCAACAACCGACCAACCAGCGTTGGAATTGAAAGCGGTTATGCTTAACATCAATAAGGGGCATAACCAGGAATTAATGAATGCCTGTCATACCCTTCGTGATTACTCCGAATATGTTGCTCGCATTCGTACCTATTCTGCTGAAATGCCACTGACTGACGCAGTTGAGAAGGCAATTACCGAATGTATCCATGAAAACATCCTGCGGGATTTTTTACTAAAGAACCGAGCGGAGGCGAAAGCTATGAGTATTTATGAATATGATGAAGAGAAAACCTTGCGTATGTTTCGGGAAGAGGGTTATGAAGACGGAGAACGGAATGGAAAAATCCAGGCAACTATTGAAATGTGTTTGGAATTTAACCTCTCTTCAGATGCCATTGTTCAAAAACTAATGACGAAATTTCAGTTTTCTGAAAACCAGGCACAGGAATATCTAGACAACTATATAGCTCAAAATTCTTAAACTAATTTTTTCTATGAATAATTGTAATTTCATAATATCCTTGCGCAAAACTGGCGGAGGATAAATACATTCCTCATCTGGAAGCATCTCCCCCGCCGCCTTATTTCCTACAGAAATTCCTTCAGCTTCTCCACATTCTCCTCTTCGAATTCCTGCAGCCGTTCCATCAGTTTTTTGATGTCTTTCTCCACGTCATTTTCGTACTGATGAAGCTTTTTCACGGCTTCGGTAATTCCCATGCTGCTGCCCTGGATCAGCATTTTGGCGATGTGGGAGGTGGAGTCGTCGGCCATAGTCTGGAGGTTAACCATAAGGTAGGTGCGGATTTTTTCGAAGGTGCCAAGACCTTTTTCGTCATATCCGCTTCGATTCAGAATATCCCTGGCTTCATTATGAAACTTCCGATAGCCCTCAATCTGCTTTTCCAGATATGTCTGCAATTTTTCGTCTTCCGTGATCTCAAGCAGCTGCTCCAAGGTATCTATACCCATCTGGGAATTCTGATACACATAGTTTAGAAATTCTACATCGGCATTCATAAGCGTGTCTCCTTTACTGTAAATCCATTTCTTTACATATGAAATAATAAAACTATCCTCTATGTCTATTGTAGAATTCCCATTTTTGCCGTTATTATTCCAATACACGCCCATATTCTGTCCTTCTTTTCGCTAAGTATAATTTCCAAATCAACCCATAGCCTGCTTGCGCCATTTTGTTATTTTGATAAAGATTCCCTCCAAGCCATGCTTACATGGACAAAGAAGCCACAAATATTTGAAAGGCTGGACAGTATGAACAACAGAAGCAGACCATGCAAAGCCTCAACTTGCAGCTATTCACTTTTACTCATACTTCACAATTTCCTTCTTCAATCTCTTCATGATCCGTTTTTCCAGCCTGGAAATATAAGACTGTGAAATCCCCAGAAGGTCCGCCACTTCTTTCTGTGTTTTCTCCCTTCCCTCCTGCCTTCCAAGCCCGAACCGCAGTTTGATAATCGTCTGTTCCCTTGGAGAAAGCTTGGAAATTGCTTTTCCCAAAAGCTTGATTTCCACCTCGTTCTCCAGCCTCTGGGAGATCACATCATCATCCGTTCCCAAAATATCGGAAAGCAAAAGCTCGTTTCCGTCCCAGTCCACATTCAGAGGCTCATCTATGGAAACCTCCATTTTCGTCTTACTATTACGTCTGAGATACATAAGAATTTCGTTTTCAATACATCTGGATGCATACGTAGCCAGCTTAATATTTTTTACCGGGTTAAAAGTATTGATTGCCTTGATCAGCCCAATCGTACCAATGGAGATCAGATCCTCCACACTCACACCTGTATTATCAAACTTTTTGGCTATATAGACCACCAGCCTGAGATTGTGCTCGATCAAGGTAGACTTAGCTTCTTTCTCCTCTGGTGTACCCAGTTTTTCAAGGATCCTCGCTTCTCTTTGTGTTTCCAGTGGCGGCGGCAGAATATCACTTCCACCAATATAATAAACCTCTCCCTGTCTGCCGAGCAGGAATCTGGGCATTACCTGAAATGGATAATACGCTGCACTTGCTGATCTGTTCATGAATAAGTCCCCCTCCTAATGCAAAATTCTGGAATTCAACAGTACCTGGTACTCTTTTCCCAAAGCAGAGGGTTCCACGGCCAGCGCCAGCACCGGATTTGCCACATGAATCACCTCCCTGGGAGTGTGAATACAAAGGTCATCTAACACCACTGCCAACAGCACGCCTTCCTCCCCGATTGTCTTATAGGGCAAAAAGTGCGGATGCAAGTCAGCCGGCTCTGTACCTTCCAGCTCCCCTGGGTTCTCCTTAAGGTGTTTCAGCCTGTCTGCATTTTCCTGCGGAAGCAATGCTTCCAGAACCTCCGGTTTTATAATAAATACCTCCTTCTGGCTGATGGGGTCTACAAGAAAATTTCCTGTATCCCAAAGCCCGAAAAACGGTTGTACATTTCCCCGATAGGACAGGGTAACTGGATAAATATTTTTCCATCTGGCACGGAAAGAATCGCTAAGATAGATCAGTGCACTAAGTCCCATGTAGGCTCCTGCGGCAACAATCAAAAAACGTATGGGTGTCGCCTTTTTTACAGGTGCCGCTTCCATAAGACCTCCCATGAAAAAAGCCATCAGGTAAACAGTCACCAGAGCTTTTACCAGAAGTCCGTTTTTCTTAAGATCCAGTCCAAGAACCAGCATGCCCCAGGCACAGCCGCCATGGAGCAGTACCTTTGCAGGAAAAATCATATCCGGCAGTACATATAAAATGAGGCAGGAAAACAGAGCGCCAACGGCTGCCGCCAGCAAAATCCTTCCACGATTTCTTTTTCGCAGGAAAAGCTTTCCTACAATGCGAAGAAGAACGTAATCCATTAAAAGATTCGTCAGAAAGACGATGTCTATGTATACGTCATAATACATAAAAAGCCCCCTGTGGCCTGTCGTCCGTTACCTTTTGCGGTAACGTCAATCCTTCACTTTGGTAAGTGAACCCATTATACGGTCACAGAGGGCGCAGATTTTGTCAAAAAGGGGCGGGAAATCCTAAGAATTTCTCGCCTCAAATCGACAGCATGATCTGTCATTTTTCGTTATTTTGTTCTAAATTAATTCTGTCAATATTATTTTCAATTAAAGCAATTCATTTTTTCATGCTTCGTGCAAAATTAATTCTACTGCTTTAATTCGTCTTCTTCATTTTTCTCATGTAAAGCATCCAGAAGACTTCTCAGTTCTCCAATCGGAAACTGTCCCGGTGCAGATGCGGCGCCAATTGTTCCAAAGGTAATGCCAGAGCCGAAGTTCTCTCCGGAAATTCGGGTAATAGAACCAATACTTCCCATTGCCATGGATACCAAAGGCTTTTCGCACTCCTGTCTCATAGCATTTGTTGCCTCCATAATTGCTGCCACGTCTTCGAAACCATGAGGCATTACCGCCATTTTCAAAATATCAGCGCCTGATTTTTCCATTTCGCGGAAGCGGTTTAAAAGAACCTCCTGGCTGTCTGTTTTGTGGAAATCATGGGAAGAAGCGATCACTTTGACTCCTTCTTTTTGAAGCTCTGCCACCAGCTTTTTCTTCTCTTCCGAATTACTCATAACTTCCACATCAACCAGGTCTGCCTTTTTGCCTTTTGCAATATTTATATTGCAGGCAGCGTAATCCTCCAGAGAAATGGTAATATTTCCGCCTTCCTCACTTGTCCGGATTGTAAAAAGCAGTGGTGTTTCACCAAGAATTTCTGCCAACGCTTCAAGCACATTCTGGCAGGCTTCCGGATTCATCAGTTCTTCAAAGAAATCTGCACGCCATTCCACCAGATCTGCAGCCGCTTTTTTCGCATCCTCTGCTTCCTGGCAGATTTTTTCTCTGGTAGTTCCAGTAAGAGGAACGCAGATTTTCGGGATTCCTGCTCCAATGGTCAGGTTCTTTATCTGAATAGGTTTTGTCATTTCTTGACATCTCCTTTCTCATAGAATAATATATACTTAGTAACGCTTTAATGATTTCCAGTTTTAAACTAAATGAAAGTTCATGTTCCAATATCTTAAGGCTGTTCATACTAGAGCGTGTTTGAAAAAGGCTTTCTGCAAGATGTGCGTCACAATTTGTGGGAGATTTCGCTCGGATGAGGGCGCCGTAGCGGGCTACGGCAACCGATTCGGGTGAAA
>NZ_QUIO01000084.1:0-4507 GCF_003480145.1 Ruminococcus sp. AM42-11
AAGTTAACATGCACAAAAAAGGAAAATCTTGCGTCGGAGCAAATTTTGACCGGAATAAAAGAATAAAATTTTTGCCCCAAAAAAGGCTAAAAACAATTGCCCTTCGACATAGTATTTTTAACCTCGTTTTTAGGAAACGTTTTTAGGAAAATCCGCAAACCATTGATTTTACTGGGTTTGCGAGTACTTTATTTTTCCTAAAAACGAAATGCTAAAAATGAAAATAACCCTAAAAATGCGTTTTTAGGAAAAAATCATTCGTTTTTAGCAAAAAAATAGCCGTTTTTAGGAAAAACCATTTCAAAAATAGGGGGTAAAATAATGCGGAATAAAAATTCAAAAGTAGCTGCAACAAAATTATATTTATGCAAATGTGATGGCGTATGCATAACCTACAGCAAGATTCAATATGCCTATGCAATGAAACTAGAAAAAGATCAAAGCATAATCGGTATACGATTAAATGTAGATCTTGATGGATATAAGGATAGTAAGTATCCAGAAAGAACTTACACATCAGACTTTGTATGCGTAAAAGATACAGGTGACCTAATGGTCCGTGAATGTATAGAAAGAAAACTATTACAAAAACCGATGACTATTAGATTACTAGACGGTTCCAGAGAGTACTGGAAGACGCATGGTGTGTCAGATTGGGGGATTGTTATTGATGAAGAATAAATTATATAAATACAAAGATACAATAGTAAGAGTTTTAAAAGAATCTGATCAATCAGTTTTTATTATTGATTGCTTAAAAACCAAAATGCCGTATACAGTGCATAAAATGGATTTTAAGGACGCTATTTTGTGTGATGAGGATTTACTCATGCAAGAGACAAATGAGCCTGTATTCGACATATCAGAAGCTTCGGAGCATAATAAAAAGATAGCATACGATCGGTACAATATGATTGCTCCATTACTTTCCTTTATGGATGATAAACATAAGCGTACCTCATTGGTTAATCAAATATGTGAAGAAAGAAATGTAAGCAAACAGTCTCTTAGAAATTACTTTTACAAGTATCTTATTTACCAAAATATTTGTGTACTTGCACCTAAGAGTAACATTACAGAAAAATCACTTACACAAGATGAAAAAAATATGAGATGGGCTTTAAATAAATATTTTTATAGTACAAACAGATATAGTTTAAAGTCTTCTTACTTATTTATGTTGAAAGAAAAATATTGCGATATAAATGGCAAGCTACAATCAAATATTCCATCTTTTTATCAGTTCCGCTACTTCTATAGGAAAACAAAAAATATGCAAACTTTTTACATCACAAGGGATGGTTTGAGTAATTATCAAAGAAACAAAAGACCATTATTGGGGGATGGAATACAAGAATTTGCACCTGCAGTTGGAACAGGATTACTTGATGCAACGGTATGTGATATATACCTTATAGATGAAACAAACAGCTTAGTTGGAAGACCTATATTAACAGTTTGTATAGACGCATATAGCAGTTTTTGTTATGGCTATGCATTAACTTGGGAAGGTGGTATTTATAGTTTAAAAGTACTTATGCAAAATATGGTATCTAATAAAAAGAAACATTGTGAAGAACTTGGTATATTCATAAATGAGAATCAGTGGAGCATATCTGAAATTCCTGGAACGTTTGTAACTGATATGGGAAAAGAATATGTATCTGAGAATTTTGAACAAATAACTGAGCTTGGAGTTACACTAAAAAATTTGCCACCATACCGTCCTGAATTAAAAGGTGTTGTAGAAAAATTTTTTAATATCATTCAAGAAACATACAAACCTTATTTAAAAAATAAAGGTATAGTTGAACCTGATTTTCTTGAAAGAGGCGTACATGATTATAGAAAAGATGCATGTTTGACAATAGAAGACTTTGAAAAAATCATAGTGCGATGTATTGTGTATTATAACTCGCAGCGTATTTTAAAGAACTTCCCTTATACAGAAGACATGATAGAAAACGATATTAAGCCATATGCAAATAATATTTTTGAGTACAGCAAATTATCTCCAGGAGCTAACTTAATACCGGTAACATTGAAACAAATTATGCTTACATTACTTCCAAGGACCACTGGCGTATTTAGCAGATTTGGACTTAAAGTGAATAAAATGAGGTACAAAAATGAGAATTATGTTGAAAAATATTTGGTTGGTGGGGAAGTAACAGTTGCTTATAATCCAGATAATGTAAGTTATGTATGGCTTATAGAAAATGGGTGTTATATACAGTTTAAATTGATTGAAAGTAGGTATAATGGAAAAGAGTTAACTGATGTAGAATTGATCGAAAAAGAACATCGAAAACTCGTAAATAGTCATTGTAATAGTAACACTCAAGCACAAATTGACTTGGCAAATTCTTTAGAAGAAATCGTGTCTAATGTACAATATCCTCAAAAATTAAATACAAAATATACTACATCTGTTAAAAATAGAGCTAAAAGAAAATATCATATTGATTTCACGGAGGATATCTTAAATGGATGATTATACAAAAATATTACCAAAAATGTTATCAGGAGATGGACTTGTAAAAGCATTGTCTGTTGTTCCAAAATATGATGAAAATAGTAAAAATATGGATATTGGAGAAAGGCTGATTGCCCTATCAATCTATATGATATTTATATTCCATCTAAAATGTCCATAGAGATTTATAACAAATTATATTTGTCTTTATATCACTCACTAAAAAAGAAGAGTTCAAAATTGGCATCACAACAAAGATACGAAAATTACAAAAGATTTTTAACAGGAAACTCTAATAGTATAATTGGTGGATCTGATTCATTTACAATAATAGGGAGTTCAGGTATTGGTAAAAGTACAGCCGTTAACAGGGCAGTAGATGTTATTGTTGAAAATTGTAAATTTGATTGCAATTTATTCTCAGATATAATTCCATTTGTAACTGTACAATGTCCATTTGATTCATCTGTAAAAGGTCTTGCGATCGAAATTTTGATGAAGATAAACAGTATGCTTAAAACACAATATTTAAATGGGAAAATTATTGATAAATGTACTACAGATGCCCTCATAAGCCAAATAAGTACAATAGCAATAAATAATATAGGTGTTCTTATCATTGATGAGATACAAAATGTTGCAAACTCAAAAAACGGTAAAAATATAATAGGATTTCTTACACAGCTTATCAACAATAGCGGAATAAGTATTTGTATGGTTGGTACTCCGGAAAGTGTATTGTTTTTCGAGGGTGCCGAACATCTTGCAAGAAGAACTATGGGGCTTAAATATACAGCACTTTCTTATGATGAGTACTTTAAAAACATATGCAATATATTATTTAGATATCAATATACTATAAAAAATGCAACAATAAATGAAGAGTTTTATAAATGGATATATGACCATTCCTGCGGTAACATTTCAATTGTAATATCATTATTACACGATGCTCAGGAAATTGCTATAATGTCAGGACTTAGTAAGATTAATATTAATATATTGAATGAAGCATACCAAAATAGGATTGAAATGTATCACAAATTTATACAACCAAGCATTAACAAAGTCGATAAAAAGAAAAATAAACACATAGTATCTGATAGAACAAATAATATCACACAAGATTGCGTAATAAAAGAGTTTAATAATATTGAAACGATATTGAAAATATCTAAGGAAAAAAATATTGATTTTATAAAACTGCTTAAACAATCAATTATAGTGGAGGAAATAAAAATATGACAAACAGATTTCCTAGCATTTATGATGACGAAACAGTTTACAGCTGGTTCTGTAGATATCTTGTAAATAGCGGTATATGGAGAGAGCATGAGATTGCAAAAGAACTATTTGTAAACAGTACAAATGTTATTAGTAAATTATTTATTGGAAATATTAATAAAGATACCGAAAATAATATTGAGAAAGTTATATCAATAGAAAATCTGTTAAAACATCATACAATGTTTTATGTTTATACAGGATATTGTTCAAATGACTATGCTAATGAATTCCTTTATAATTTAAAAACGGACTGCTATAAAACAGAGCTTAATATAAGAAGACCACGTAGCGAAAATAGACAATTGAAATATTGTCCAATGTGTATTATTGAGGATCGTAAAAAATATGGAGAAGCATATTGGCACAATATACATCAAATACGAATGCTACCGATATGTCCTATACACAAGTGCAAATTGCATAATAGTGAAATACGTTATATTGGTTATGGAAGAGTAAGAGAAAAATTATCCCCATTAGAAATGATGAATCTTAATTTTGATGTAGAATATAACACAAATGAAATGCTTGATAAAATAGTTGAATACGCAATTGACAGATATTATAAACAAGACATAAAAGATATTGGTATTGATTATTTGTCGATTAGAAAAGAAAATTGGGGATTAAGAAGTAACATAATTAGTTTTTATAAAAGATATTGGTATTGATTATTTGTCGATTAGAAAAGAAAATTGGGGATTAAGAAGTAACATAATTAGTTTTTATAAAAAACATGGAATA
>NZ_QUIO01000085.1:0-3873 GCF_003480145.1 Ruminococcus sp. AM42-11
AGCTGTTATGCAGTAATATAATTATAAAATTATCTAATAGGAGGTATTTTATTATGGCAGCAAGAACAAGACGAACAAAAGAAGAAGTGCTTAATTCAAAACTTACAAAAATTGATGAAGAAATTAAAAAATTAACTGAGAAGATTAATGTATTATCAGAACAGAAGAAAAATATTGATAAAGAACTTGCTATTTTAAAAGACCAGAAATCTAAAGCCGAACGTGCAGCCCAGCTTACAGCTCTTGCAGATCTCATGGATTCCAACGGTTACACGATTGATGAACTGAAGGAGCTTATGTCCATGCCGAAACCAACGGTAGATTAAGAATCAGCTCCGGAAGCAACAGAAGAAGAGTAATAAGATTAGCCCAGTTGTCCGTGTGGATCGCTGGGCTTTTGTATATAAAAAATGACCAGGGCACCGTATACTTCCTGATCTAGTCATTAGTATTATATCATATAGATATATTCTGTCAACCAGACTATATACTCTAATCCTCAAATCCGTACCATTTACATTGTGTTTTGTCATTATGTGGCGTATAATGGGAGAAAATGGTATTGGGTGGAGGACAAAATTATGAATATGAATCATATGAATATGGCTTGGGGAGATGCTGCTAATATTAAAGATTTTACAGAGAACACCCCTGAAAATAAAAAGAAAGATGCAAGGAAAACATCAAGAATTTTATTAGCAGCATTTCAATACACACATAACTATATTCAGGGATTAAAAAGACAAAACGCTTATGATGCAGCATCTATAATATATAGCGATGTTAATTTAATTCGTAGTGGCAATAAAGTGAAATTTGTTGATGCTGAAGAAAATGAAGTAGAAATTAAGGTTGGCACTACATATTATATAGATTATGGAAATAATTTTCATGGAGAATTAAGCTATTTTCATCATGGATTATGCATTGGTAAAAGCCATGAAAAAGTTTTAATTGTTCCTATGAGAAGTGGTACTGATATAATTGATATAAGTTATCATCCAACCGAAAATCCAAATGGACAAAAGTACTATAGAAAAGCTTTACAATCAGAAGGATTTTTAAAAGACTGTGTACTATTGATAAATAACACTAGATATATTTCGCCTGGAAGAATTGCGAAGGAATTTGTAGATATAAGTCCCAAAGCTTTGAAAGAAATTAAAGAGCAAGTCTTTTCAGTAATGTTTTGTGATATTGAACAAAGGTACAAACAAATTCAACAAAATAATAAAAATTATAAAAAGGTAATACGGAATAAAAATAAGGAGTTAAAAAGACAAGAAGAGAAATATTTTAAGTTAGAGAAGAAATATGATGAGCTTGTGGAAAAATATTCAAAATTAGAACAAAATGCACATTGACAAAATTATAATTATATAATATGCTATATATACAAGAGAAGATATCCCAGTGCATGTGTGATAACATATCATTGCAGAGCGTTTAGCTTCTCATAAGCAGTATTTTGTTTCATTATCATGGTCATTGGACCATAAAAAACGTATTTAGTTTTTATAAGCAGTCTCGCGAGCTGCTTTTTTTTTACAATTTTATCTAACTCACCAAATCTGTGTTATAATATCCCTAGAGAGATCCACCACTAATTCACCACGCAACAAGAGGTCGCAGCAACCACAGACTATCCAATCACAGACCAAGCATCATCCGATCAAGATTAACATACTTAATACATAACCACACAAAAGACAGTCATGCTCACGCAGTTTGGCTTTTAACATTTCAATCTCACACAAAATCCACAAAATAGAGTTTACATATGCTTGAATTGGAAGCTTTTGGATTAGAAGCTTTAAAGGTTATCAAAGGTTACATTGTATCATGCTAGGCTTAAGGATATATGGGGTCATATAAATGATCCAAGACTATATGTGCACTCTCTTTTATGGATTTTTTGAAATGTGTTTTAGACAAGAATTATAATACTATAAAGTCACACATATGTCTATTAGAATCGTTCGACATAAATCTACATACAGTTAGTAAAAACAAAACGCGAAAAAATGGGGTAGTAAGCTGTATAATAACAACTTATTACCCCATATGTATAATTACTGCTTAAAGCTTTTTTCCATTAGCTCAAGATATTTATTACGAACAAATTGCATTGATGAATTAACCTTTCCATTTTCGAGACCATTTTCTTCTAACACACGTTCGTATTCTGTGTGTGTATCAAAAATATGATCATAAATTTCTTTATTATATACTCTACCGTTCATAACAGCATTTGAAAAGTCTAAAATTTCCCAACGCATGTCATTAATCTCTTTGTTAACTAACATTTTTCTTAAATTCTCGACAGAATTTTGTAGCAAAGTCTGACTGTCAGTTAATTGTTTCTGTATATCAAATGATTGGTCTCTATCATGGATTCTATTATCCTTGAACTGTTGAACTTCTTTCTGTAAATCTATAATTTGATTATTCAAGTCTTTGATACGTTCTTCTTGTGCCTGTTTAGCTAAAGCAGATTTTGTAGTAATTCCAAATGTAGAAACAACGAAGTCTTTAATTTTTACGCATAGCATTACAATACCTATTGCAATCAAAACTCCAATTACAACGGTCCACCAATCAAAACTGCGTACAACTTCTACATTCTCTTTAATCCCACCAAACTTATCCATTTAAATCACCTTATCCTCACTCCCTTTATTCATTGTGTGCTGTACTATCATTTAACAAGATACCGACTGGAAACAAATCCAGGTGTATCTTTGTATGTAACAAGATACCATTTGACTCCATTGACGGTAGTGTAGTATCCATAATTTGCAACAGATTTTCCATTAGGGATTGTAAGGATAAGATTTGAATTGGATGTATCTCCTGGCTTATAGCGAAGATTAAGTCCATTAGATGCTTTAACCTTGTAAGTACCAGCAATTGATTTATTAAATGACTGAGCTGCAGCAACTTTAGAAGATAATGTAGATGGCTTTGAACTTGGTTTTGGAGCCGATTCTGCTTTAATTTTAGCATTATATAAGGTTGTAAGTTTAGCTTTTGTAGCCTCACCATAAAGACCGTCTGCAACAAGCCCATTATCACGCTGAAACGCTTTTACAGATGCTAATGATCCTGATCCAAAATCTCCATCAGCACCATATTTTCCACATGAATAACCAAGTTTAATAAGCATTGTCTGCATTGTTTTTACTGCATCACCTTTATCACCCATAGCAAGATAATTTTTTGTAGTTACAGGCGGATTACCATCAGCTGCTTCAGTATATCTGAGAACAACATTCCATGGATAATTTCTATAAGAGCGAATTAAGAATTCACGTCCAGTCTGGTCCCCAGGTTTACCTCCAGTAGCTCTACCATTTTCATTGATAGATGCTTCAACTTCAAGTCCATTACCACAATACATTGCGACATGATACTTTTCATTAAGTAAAATATCACCACGCTGCAATCCGGCTCCTGTTGCAAGATTTACTTTAGATGTTACGTCCTTAAATTCAAAATGTGTAAATACTGCTTTCATAACACCAGTATAAGCACAGCCATAAGTTTTAAATGAATAATCTTTTACAGGAATACCTGCATTAACCCACGCAGTGTAAACAGCAGAAGAGCAGTCATAATCGCCTTTTTCGTTCCAACGATAAGCCTGATCGTAACCATGACTATTATCACGAGCAGTTGCTTCCATCCAACGAGTAGCTTTTTCTGTTTTTGTCATAAGATGTGACTCCTTTCTTAGAATTGAATTTAGAGTTAAATTTTAGAAGTGATCAATTACCATATATTTCCAGTGAAATATTTAATTAAAATTGGTATAATTTAAAAAAAATAGAAAAGGATGGTAATAAAAAATGGCAACTGATATGAAAGAAAAAT